>NZ_JCBCUW010000003.1:0-197104 GCF_059862525.1 Pseudomonas sp. MF08875 | reverse complement strand
CTGAGTCAGCTGCCGGTAATGCGTAGTCATCTGCGCTTGAATCCTTCGGTGTGAGAGCCTGGATTCTACCGGTGGCTGGCTCTCTGCCTCTCGTTTCAAGCGTTGCGCTTATTCTATGAATTCAGGCTATATTTCTTACAACTTGAACAACTTTGCTTTAACCCTGTCCTACCAGGCCAATGGCTAATAACAAGAACAAACACCCGCGAGATCTGTTTATACATCATGCCATCACATACAACGGTTGTATTAAACGAATTCAATAAAAAAGGCCCTGCACTGCAGGGCCTTTTCTTATACACACCAGCTAAAACATCAAAACAGCTTGCGGCCCTTGTTGGCCGCAATGCGCATGCGCAATGCATTCAGTTTGATAAAGCCCGCTGCATCTTCCTGGTTATAAGCGCCACCATCTTCTTCAAAGGTCGCGATATTGGCATCGAACAGCGACTCATCGGACTTGCGCCCAGTGACAATCACATTGCCCTTGTACAATTTCAGGCGAACCACACCGTTCACGTGAGCCTGGGAAGCATCAATCATTTGTTGCAGCATCAGACGCTCTGGGCTCCACCAGTAGCCGGTATAGATCAGGCTGGCGTACTTGGGCATCAACTCATCTTTAAGGTGAGCGACCTCACGGTCCAGGGTGATGGACTCAATGGCGCGGTGCGCACGCAGCATGATGGTGCCGCCAGGGGTTTCGTAGCAGCCACGGGACTTCATACCGACGTAACGGTTCTCGACGATATCCAGACGACCGATGCCATGTTCGCCACCGATGCGGTTCAGGGTGGCCAGAACGGTGGCCGGAGTCATTTCGACACCGTCCAGGGCAACGATATCGCCGTTACGGTAGGTCAATTCCAGATACTGCGGGGCATCGGGAGCCTTCTCCGGGGAGACGGTCCAACGCCACATGTCTTCTTCGTGCTCGGTCCAGGTGTCTTCCAGCACGCCACCTTCATAGGAGATGTGTAGCAGGTTGGCGTCCATCGAGTACGGGGATTTCTTTTTGCCATGACGCTCGATCGGAATGCCGTGCTTCTCGGCATAATCCATCAGCTTCTCGCGCGACAGCAGGTCCCATTCACGCCACGGCGCAATGACTTTCACACCGGGCTTGAGGGCGTAAGCGCCCAGCTCGAAACGCACTTGATCGTTGCCTTTACCGGTCGCGCCATGGGAGATGGCATCGGCACCGGTTTCGTTGGCGATTTCGATCAGGCGCTTGGCGATCAACGGGCGGGCAATGGAAGTACCCAGCAGGTACTCGCCTTCGTAAACGGTGTTGGCGCGGAACATCGGGAAAACGAAATCACGCACAAATTCTTCGCGCAGGTCGTCGATGTAGATTTCTTTCACGCCCATGGCTTGTGCCTTGGCGCGTGCAGGTTCGACCTCTTCGCCCTGACCCAGGTCAGCGGTGAACGTCACCACTTCACAGTTGTAAGTATCCTGCAGCCACTTGAGGATCACCGAAGTGTCCAGGCCGCCGGAATACGCCAGAACGACCTTGTTTACGTCCGCCATGCCATCACTCCACCGGGTTCTACGGAAAGCCGACAAGTCTACCGTTCCAAGCGGATGATTTACAGTGGCGCGACAGCTTATGACGACGAAGCGACAGATTATGTCGAGCGGGCGACTAGCGCTGCTTCAAGACGTCGCAGCCGCGTTGGACGTGGAAGCGGCTTGCGGGGCCGGTTTCTCGACGGGCGCGACCCGTTGCAGATGAATGTTGACCCGACGGTTCTTGGCCCGGTTGGCGGAGTTGGTGTTGGCCACCAAGGGATAACGTTCGCCATGGAACCTGATGGTCACCTGGGATTCTTCTATGCCGTTGGCCTTGAAGAACTCCATCACCGCCAAGGCCCGGCGGCGCGACAAATCGCGGTTGGTCAAACGGTTGCCGCTGTTATCGGAGTGGCCGTCGAGTTCGATGTGGTTGACCGTGGGGTCGGCCTTCATATAGTCGAGCATCACTTGCAACTTGGCCTTGGCTTGCTCATCGAGCTCGATGCCGCCGCCCGGAAACCCAACCTGGCCCAGCTTCACTTGTTCGAAGTTCATGGGCAGGAGCTTGGCCACGCAACCTTGATAGTCGCTATAGGCCTTGCTGAATCGCACCGGCAACAGGCGGATTTCCGAAACCCCTGCGTCGCGGGAGTAGTGGCGCACGACAGGGCTGCGGCCGTCCATCAGGCCGCTGATAAGCCGGCCAGCCTGGGCTTGAGAGCTGTTGAACAGTACATCGCCACTGCCACTTCTGACCGTCCCCAAGTTGATATCAGCACGCCCCGGCTGCCACGGGGCCGCCGCCGCCAGCAATGTCGCCGAGCCACCGCCGAGCAAGGCGTTAAAGGCTTTGAGGCGAAACGTCGCCTGCTCGCCCGCGCGGCGCACGAACTCGCCAGAGCCGAAATCGGTGATCGGCTGCGCCAGGCGACACTCGAACTTGTCGCCTTCGACCTTCCACTCAATGCTCTCCAGACGAGTCTGGAAAGTCAGGGCCATGGCCGGCAGGCTGGCAAACACACTGAGCAAGGCTAGATAACGCTGGCGCACGGGCGGCTCCACTGGCTTCTACAACTGAAAAGACCGATACATTCATTTACGGCATACCTTGAGCATATCGGTTGCCAGCGACAAAACTTGATAGCGAGTGCCTGCAAGAGTCTTTTCCGGTAGCATTCGCCTCAGTTTGACCCGCCTGGAATCCCCAATGTCCGACCGCCTGACCCTGCTGCGTCCCGACGACTGGCACATACACCTGCGTGATGGTGCTGCTCTGCCCAATACTGTGGCGGATGTTGCGCGCACCTTTGGTCGCGCCATCATCATGCCCAACCTGGTACCCCCGGTGCGCAACGCCGCTGAAGCCGATGCCTATCGCCAGCGCATCCTCGCTGCGCGGCCGGCCGGCAGTCGCTTCGAGCCGCTGATGGTGCTGTACCTCACCGACCGCACCCAACCGCAAGATGTCCGCGAGGCCAAGGCCAGCGGCTTCGTGCACGCCGCCAAACTGTACCCGGCTGGCGCAACCACCAACTCGGACTCCGGCGTCACCAGCATCGACAAAATCCTGCCGGCGATCGAGGCCATGGCCGAAGTCGGCATGCCTTTGCTGATTCATGGTGAAGTCACCCGTGGTGATGTCGATGTCTTCGATCGCGAAAAATTCTTTATCGATGAACACATGCGCCGCGTGGTCGAGTTGTTCCCGACCCTGAAAGTGGTGTTCGAGCACATCACCACCGCCGATGCAGTGCAGTTTGTCAGCGAGGCTTCGGCTAACGTGGGGGCGACCATCACCGCCCATCACCTGCTCTACAACCGCAATCACATGCTGGTGGGCGGTATTCGGCCGCACTTCTATTGCCTGCCGATCCTCAAGCGCAATACTCACCAGCAGGCACTGCTCGACGCCGCCACCAGTGGCAATGCCAAGTTTTTCCTCGGTACCGACTCGGCCCCCCATGCTCAGCACGCCAAGGAAGCCGCCTGCGGTTGCGCTGGTTGCTACACCGCTTATGCGGCAATCGAGTTGTATGCCGAGGCCTTCGAGCAACGCAACGCGCTGGACAAGCTCGAAGCGTTCGCCAGCCTCAATGGCCCGCGCTTCTACGGTTTGCCGGCCAATACCGATCGCATCACCCTGGTCCGCGAAGACTGGACCGCCCCTACCAGCCTGCCGTTCGGCGAGCTGACTGTCATCCCGCTGCGCGCCGGTGAAAAACTGCGCTGGCGCCTGCTGGAGGAACACCCGTGAGTGAAGACCATTACGATGACGAGCAAGAAGGCCATGGCGGCGGCGGTTCCCGTCACCCGATGGCGGCCCGCTTCCGGGGCTACCTGCCTGTCGTGGTCGACGTAGAAACCGGCGGCTTCAACTGCGCCACCGACGCACTGCTGGAAATTGCCGCCACCACTATTGGCATGGACGAAAAAGGTTTCGTGTTCCCCGAGCACACCTATTTTTTCCGCGTCGAGCCTTTCGAGGGCGCCAACATTGAAGCCGCTGCCCTGGAGTTCACCGGAATCAAGCTCGACCACCCGCTACGTATGGCAGTGAGTGAAGAAGCCGCGCTGACTGACATCTTTCGCGGTGTACGCAAAGCGCTGAAGGCCAATGGTTGCAAACGAGCGATCCTGGTCGGTCACAACAGCAGCTTTGATCTGGGGTTCCTCAACGCCGCCGTGGCGCGCCTGGACATGAAGCGCAACCCATTTCACCCGTTCTCCAGCTTCGATACCGCCACACTGGCCGGCTTGGCTTACGGCCAGACTGTACTGGCCAAGGCCTGCCAGGCTGCGGATATCGATTTCGATGGCCGCGAGGCGCATTCGGCGCGCTATGACACCGAGAAAACCGCAGACCTGTTCTGTGGCATCGTCAACCGTTGGAAGCAAATGGGCGGTTGGGAAGACTTCAACGACTGATCGGCTTTGCTTGCCCCATAAAAAATCCGGAGCCCCATAAGGGCTCCGGATTTTTTGTGCCGGCTCAATAAGGGTCTATTGGAACAGCGACTCGCTGGATAAGCCATTTTTTTCCAGGATCTCGCGAAGACGTTTGAGCCCCTCGACCTGGATTTGCCTGACCCGCTCCCGGGTCAAACCAATCTCAAGGCCAACATCTTCAAGGGTACTGCTCTCGTGGCCACGCAACCCGAAGCGGCGTATCACCACTTCACGCTGTTTGTCCGTCAGCTCCGAGAGCCACTGGTCGATGCTTTGCGACAGATCGTCGTCCTGCAGCAACTCGCAAGGGTCGGTAGGGCGATCGTCCGTCAAGGTGTCCAGCAAGGTTTTATCCGAATCCGGACCTAGCGAGACATCCACCGAGGAAACCCGCTCGTTAAGGCCTAGCATGCGCTTGACCTCGCCCACCGGTTTTTCCAGCAGGTTGGCGATTTCTTCAGGGGAAGGTTCGTGATCGAGTTTTTGCGTCAATTCCCGTGCGGCCCGAAGGTAGACGTTCAGTTCCTTGACCACATGGATCGGCAACCGGATGGTCCGGGTCTGATTCATGATCGCGCGCTCGATGGTCTGACGGATCCACCAGGTTGCGTAGGTCGAAAAACGGAAGCCTCGTTCCGGGTCGAACTTCTCCACCGCGCGGATCAAACCGAGGTTGCCCTCTTCGATCAGGTCGAGCAGTGAAAGCCCACGATTGACATAGCGTCGGGCGATTTTCACCACCAGCCGCAAGTTGCTTTCAATCATGCGCTTGCGCCCGGCCGGGTCGCCACTTTGCGACAAGCGCGCAAAATGAACTTCTTCTTCCGGTGATAGCAGTGGGGAAAAGCCGATTTCATTGAGGTACAACTGGGTCGCGTCGAGCGCCCGGGTGTAGTCAATGTATTTGTGTTGCTTGAGTGAAGCGGAGTGTTTGGATTTGGTGCGAACTGAAGGTGTTGCAGATCCCTCATTCGACATCGAATCCGTAGCGATGCCGGCCTCCATCAGGAGAACCTCATCATCGATGTCAAACTCCGGCACTTCTTTACTGAGAGCCATTGTTATAGTCCTTTGGTGAGTTCGACCTCAAGCTCAAGCGGCGCCTTTATCCTTGGCAACGCTGGAGCCTGTTCCTTCTACGTGAGGGAACAGGCTGACAACCGATCAACGGCGTGGCAGGAATTGCAGTGGGTCTACAGGCTTACCCTGACGGCGAATCTCAAAGTGCAGTTTCACCCGGTCTGTACCAGTTGACCCCATTTCGGCAATAGCCTGCCCGACTTTGACCTGCTGCCCCTCCCGAACCAACAGCCTGCGGTTATGACCGTAGGCACTGACGTAGGTATCGCTGTGTTTGATGATGACGAGCTCGCCGTAGCCCCGCAAGCCACTCCCGGCGTACACGACCGCCCCATCAGACGCAGCTAAAACAGGCTGTCCCAAATCCCCGGCGATATCAATCCCTTTATTCAAACTACCGTTTGAAGAGAATTTTCCAATCAAAACGCCATTTGCCGGCCATCCCCAACCCTTGGGCGCCGGGCCTGCGGGCGGCAGCGGCGCGAGGGTAGGCTTACTCGCCGGAGCGGTTATCACGCCGTTGGTAGTGCCCGCCGGGCGACGGGTCACAGTGGTCTTGCTGGAAGAAGACGGGGTCGAAGTGGACTGCGTGACGACAGTGGTTGGCGTTGAACCCGAGCGACCATCGAAGCGAATCGTCTGACCCGGATGGATGGTGTAAGGCGGTGGAATATTGTTGCGTGCAGCGAGGGCCTTGTAGTCCCAACCATAGCGGAAGGCGATCGAAAACAGGGTGTCGCTGCGTTTGACCACGTACTGACCTGTGGTCACTACCGGCCGCTGAAGCGCTGCATTATTGCGATCGACCACCCGTACATTGCCCTTGGGCGTGCTGGAACAGGCAGCCAACATGGAACTCAAGACAAGGCCAATCACCAGTCGCTGAAAGCTTTTTACATCCATACGCTGCGCAATGGCTGTGAGACTCACCCGCCGCTCCCTTTGTGGTGGCTGATAAAAAAGAGTGCCCGTTGAGGCTTGGAATGTCGCCAGTATAACCGGCTGCGCATGCTTTACCGACGCCAAGGCCCATTCGATGGGTTTATCTGGCTATCGGTTCATGCTCGGGTTTTGTTTATTCTTTTCGGCGCCGTTATAGGACAGGCGACCGCGCACAGAATTCATCGCGTTTATATAAATGCTCAGGCCAGGGGGCCATTGAGCAACGGCACAAAACGTACGGCACCGAGAACCTGCCGAGAAAAACCCTGCTCCTCGCGGGTAATCAGCATCAATTGCTGAACTTCGCCAGCCCCCACCGGAATCACCAACCGCCCGCCAGGGGCCAACTGATCGAGCAAGGCCTGCGGCACATCAGTGGCCACCGCAGTGACGATAATGCCGTTATACGGTGCCAGCGCCGGCCACCCTTCCCAGCCGTCGCCCCAGCGGAACACCACGTTTCGCAGGTTCAACTCCACCAGGCGTTCCTTGGCGCGGTCCTGCAGGACCTTGATGCGCTCAACGGAAAACACCCGTTCCACCAATTGCGACAGCACCGCCGTCTGATAGCCCGAGCCGGTGCCGATTTCCAGCACCTTGTCCAGAGGCCCGGCGGCCAACAGCAGTTCACTCATGCGCGCGACCATGTACGGCTGGGAAATGGTCTGGTTGTGGCCAATGGGCAGCGCGGTGTCTTCGTAGGCGCGGTGGGCCAGCGCTTCATCGACGAACAGGTGCCGTGGTGTACGGCGGATCACCTCCAACACCTGGGCGTTGGACAACCCTTCTTCATACAAGCGCTGGATCAAGCGCTCCCGCGTGCGCTGGGAGGTCATGCCGATACCGCGCCGCAGCATGTCGTCTTGCTCGCGAGCCATCAGCGCAGCCCCTCCAGCCAGCCTTCGACGCTGGCAAAGGCGTCGTTGAAGGTGCGATCGAGTTGCAACGGCGTAATCGAAACGTAGCCCTGCATCACCGCGTGGAAATCCGTACCAGGACCGCAGTCGTCGGCATCGCCAGCAGCCGCGATCCAGTAGCCGGAACGGCCGCGCGGGTCGACCACTTCCACCGGTGCCGCCGCCCGGGAACGGTGCCCCAGGCGCGTCAGTTGCACGCCGCGGATATGATCCACGGGCAGATTAGGCACGTTGACGTTGAGCACAGTGCGCGGTGGCAGCTGTAACCCGGCCTGGGCCTCGATCAGCTTGCGCGCGAAGTGGGCGGCCGTCGGCAGGTTCTCGACCTGGCGCGAGACCAGCGAAAACGCGAAGGACGGACGCTCCAGGAAACGCCCTTCCAGCGCCGCGCCGACGGTGCCCGAATACAGCACGTCATCCCCCAGATTGGCGCCCAGGTTGATCCCGGATACCACCATGTGCGGCGCCTGCGCGAGCAAGCCGTTGACCCCCAGGTGAACGCAGTCGGTGGGGGTGCCGTTGACGCTGATAAAGCCGTTGGCCAGGGTTTGCGGATGCAACGGACGGTCGAGCGTCAGCGAGCTGCTGGCGCCGCTTCGTTCCTGGTCCGGGGCGATCACCACGCACTCGGTGTAATCCGCCAACGCAGCATGAAGCGCGGCGAGGCCGGGGGCCGTGACCCCGTCGTCATTAGAAATCAGAATACGCATGGGCTGTCCGTCTGCCCCACCGGCACCAGATCGACAAGCTCGCGCACCAGTACAGTGGCAAAGCATCCGGCCGGCAGGACGAATTCCAGTTGCAGAATGTCAGGCTCGGGATAATGCCACGTCAAACCGCCAATGGGCAGCCGCAGGATTCGACGCTCATGTTTCATGCCCGCGGCCACCAGCCAATCGCGCAGGTCCGGCTCACTGCCCGCGACACCTTGCTCCAAGGCATGGGTCGCGCCGCCGGCCGGCGACTCGCCTTCGCCCCACTGCGGCCCGGTGGGGTGCAGGTCGAGAATGGCCAAGCGCGGATCACTGCACTCGGCCTCCCCGGCCGGGAAGAAGCTGCGGCTGTCGGTGAAGGCCAGGAGGTCGCCCACCTGGGCGCGCTGCCAACTGCCGTCGGCAACCCGCGCCGCCAGTACTTGGTTGAACAAAAAACTGCGGGCCGTGGACAGCAGCCGCGAGCGCACATTGCGTTGCTCCGGCAGTGCCTTACGCACAGCCCAGCCACGGGCGTCAACCACATTGCCGCCGTTGTGGCCGAAACGTTGCGTACCAAAATAGTTGGGAATGCCCTGACGGGCGATCAAGCGCAAGCGCTCGTCGATGGCCGCGTGGTCGCCGCTCAGTTGGGTGAGGCGCAAAGTAAAGCCGTTGGCCGAATGGGCACCGCGTTGCAGTTTGCGTTTGTGCCGCATGCTTTTGAGGATGGTCAACGTGTCGTTCTGCGCTGCCGACAGATCCGGGTCGGCCTTGCCCGGCAGTTGCAAGCTGAACCATTGGCGCGTCAACGCCTGGCGATCCTTGAGGCCCGCATAGCTCACCGTACGCAACGGCACGCCGGCAGCCTTGGCGATGCGCCGCGCCGCTTCTTCGGTGTTGAGGCCGCGTTTTTCGACCCACAACCACAGGTGTTCGCCATCGCCGCTC
Source organism: Pseudomonas sp. MF08875 (assembly GCF_059862525.1). NCBI lineage: Bacteria > Pseudomonadati > Pseudomonadota > Gammaproteobacteria > Pseudomonadales > Pseudomonadaceae > Pseudomonas > Pseudomonas sp. MF08875. The sequence goes on along the minus strand of NZ_JCBCUW010000003.1, from coordinate 188,058 downwards.
AAGGGGATATCGAGCACTTCATCGACCTGGAAATCTTCCGCGCTGGCTTTGAGTACGGCACTGCCAAGGGATTCGCCGTAGGCACGTGGGCCCAGCAATTGCAGGTCGTTCATGAGCGTTGCAACAAGGCGACGGCGTGCACCGCGATGCCTTCTTCACGGCCGACAAAGCCGAGCTTTTCAGTGGTGGTGGCTTTTACGTTCACTTGATCCAACTCGACCTGAAGATCCGCGGCAATCAACGCACGCATCGCTTCGATGTGGGGGGCCATTTTCGGCGCCTGGGCAATGATGGTGTTATCGACGTTGGCGACTTTCCAGCCTTTGGCATGGATCAATGCGACAACGTGGCGCAGCAGCACGCGGCTGTCGGCGCCCTTGAATTGCGGGTCGGTGTCCGGGAAGTGTTTGCCGATGTCCCCCAGCGCCGCCGCGCCGAGCAGGGCATCGCTCAAGGCATGCAGCAGCACGTCGCCGTCGGAATGGGCCAGCAGCCCGCAATGGTGGGCAATTTGCACACCGCCCAGGGTGATGAAATCGCCTTGTGCGAAACGGTGTACATCGTAGCCGTGGCCAATACGCATAAAAAAACGCCCCGATTGAGTCAGGGCGTGATTCTACCTGCTTTGGCGCACATTAGGCGCCTAGCGCACGCGCGTGATGGGCCAAGTGCTCGTCGATGAAACTGGCGATGAAAAAGTAGCTGTGATCGTAGCCCGGTTGCAGGCGCAGGGTCAGCGGATGGCCCGCCAGCCTGGCGGCCTGTTGCAGGGCCAGAGGTTTGAGTTGGGTTTCAAGGAAGTCATCGCGGTCGCCCTGGTCCACCAGCAACGGCAGCTTCTCCCGGGCTTGGGCAATCAGCGCGCAGGCATCCCATTCGCGCCAGCGCGAGCGGTCCTCGCCCAGGTAACGGGAAAACGCTTTCTGACCCCAAGGGCAGTCGATGGGGTTGTTGATTGGCGAAAAGGCTGACACCGATTGGTAACGCCCCGGATTGCGCAATGCACACACCAGCGCCCCGTGACCGCCCATGGAGTGACCGCTGATACCGCGCTTCTCCGAGGCCGGGAAATGCGCTTCGACCAACGCCGGCAATTCCTGCACAACATAGTCATGCATCCGATAGTTTTTTGCCCACGGCGCTTGCGTAGCATTGAGGTAGAACCCGGCCCCCAAGCCAAAATCCCACGCGCCATCCGGGTCGCCCGGCACATCGGTGCCACGGGGGCTGGTGTCCGGGGCGACGATTATCAACCCCAACTGCGCCGCCATGCGCTGGGCGCCGGCCTTGTGCATGAAGTTCTCATCGGTGCAGGTCAGGCCCGACAGCCAATACAGCACTGGCAACTTGGCGCCCGACTCGGCCTGCGGCGGCAGGTACACGGCAAACACCATGTCACAACCCAACACCTCGGAGCGGTGCCGGTAACGCTTGTGCCAGCCGCCGAAGCTTTTCTGGCAAGAAATGTTTTCCAGGGGCATTGAAGGCTCCCAGCCGCAAGCGTCAAACCACAGGCTGCAAGAAGGCGCACCCTCTTGCAGATAACTGCTTGCCGCTCGCCACTATTGGTCAGAAGTGGATGACAGTACGAATGCTTTTGCCTTCATGCATCAGGTCGAAAGCCTTGTTGATATCTTCCAGGCCCATGGTGTGGGTGATGAAGGTGTCCAGTGGGATCTCGCCGGTCTGGGCCATTTCCACGTAGCTGGGCAACTCGCTGCGCCCACGCACGCCGCCAAACGCCGAACCGCGCCAGACGCGACCGGTGACCAATTGGAATGGCCGGGTAGCGATTTCCTGGCCCGCACCGGCGACGCCGATAATCACCGACTCGCCCCAGCCCTTGTGGCAGCACTCCAGCGCCGCGCGCATCAGCTGCACGTTGCCGATGCATTCGAAGGAAAAGTCCACGCCGCCGTCAGTCATATCGACAATCACCTCCTGGATCGGGCGATCGAAATCCTTGGGATTGACGCAGTCAGTGGCACCCAGTTGCCGAGCGATGTCGAACTTGGCCGGATTGATGTCGATGGCAATGATGCGCGCCGCTTTGGCCTTGACCGCACCGATCACCGCCGACAAGCCAATGCCGCCCAGGCCGAAGATCGCCACGGTGTCACCCGGCTTGACCTTGGCGGTGTTGAGTACTGCGCCGATGCCAGTGGTGACGCCGCAACCCAGCAGGCAGACCTTTTCCAGGGGCGCATCCTTGGCGATTTTCGCTACGGAGATTTCCGGCAGCACGGTGTACTCGGAAAAGGTCGAAGTACCCATGTAATGGAAAATCGGCTGGCCTTTATAGGAAAAGCGAGTAGTGCCGTCAGGCATCAGGCCTTTGCCCTGGGTGGCGCGAATGGCCTGGCACAGGTTGGTTTTGCCCGACAGGCAGAACTTACATTTCCCACATTCGGGCGTGTAAAGCGGGATCACATGATCGCCCACCGCCACCGATGTCACGCCTTCACCGATGGCCTCGACTACCGCGCCACCTTCATGGCCAAGGATCGACGGGAAGATGCCTTCCGGGTCCGCGCCGGACAACGTGTAGGCATCGGTGTGGCAGACCCCGGAGGCCACGACTCGCAGCAGAACTTCGCCTGCCTTGGGCATCGCGACATCGACTTCAACGATCTCAAGGGGTTTCTTGGCCTCGAAGGCAACGGCGGCGCGTGACTTAATCATGCTGACTCTCCAGTGAATTAAAACGAGGCTGGGAGTGTAAAACAGCGCTGAACGATTAATAATCCAACCAAAAGCAAAACATTATTGCTACACAGGGATAATCAAGGAAGCCGCCATGACCGAGAACCGCTGGGAAGGCATAGACGAATTCGTCGCCGTGGCCGAATGCAGCCAGTTCACCGCAGCCGCCGAGCGTCTTGGGGTTTCGTCCTCCCATATCAGCCGACAAGTCGCACGCCTTGAGGAGCGCCTTCAGACAAAACTCCTCTACCGCAGCACCCGTCGCGTGACCCTGACCGAGGCCGGCCAGACGTTCCTGCAGCACTGCCAACGCCTGCAGGACGGTCGCGAAGAAGCCTTGCGCGCCGTGGGCGACCTGACCAGTGAACCCAAGGGCATGTTGCGCATGACCTGCGCGGTAGCTTACGGCGAGCGTTTTATCGTGCCGCTGGTGACCACCTTCATGGGCCTCTACCCGCAGTTGCGGGTGGATATCGAGTTGAGCAACCGCCCCCTGGACCTAGTGCATGAAGGCCTGGACCTGGCGATTCGCCTGGGCCGCTTGCAAGACTCGCGGCTGGTGGCTACGCGCTTGGCGCCCCGGCGCATGTACCTGTGCGCCTCGCCTTCCTACTTGGAGCGTTACGGCCGGCCCCATAGCCTGTCGGAATTGAGCCGCCACAACTGTCTGATCGGTAGCTCCGACCTGTGGCTTTTACAGCAGGATGGCCGGGAATTTTCCCAACGGGTCCAGGGAAACTGGCGATGCAACAGTGGGCAAGCGGTGCTGGATGCGGCGCTGCAAGGCGTCGGGCTCTGCCAATTGCCGGATTACTACGTGCTGGAGCACTTGCACAGCGGCCGCTTGATTGCCCTGCTCGACGCCCATCAGCCGCCCAACACCGCCGTTTGGGCGCTCTACCCGCAGCAACGGCACTTGTCGCCCAAGGTGCGCAAACTGGTGGAGTTCTTGAAGGAAGGCTTGGCCCTGAGGCCGGAATATCGCGGTTGAAGCTTATGTACGGGTGGCCCAGCGCAGGCGCAGCCACTCCAGGTCTTCCGGGCGGGTGACCTTGATATTGTCCGAACGGCCCTCGATCAGGCGTGGCGCCAGGCCCGCCCACTCCATGGCCGAGGCTTCGTCGGTGACCACGGCATCCGCCACCAGGCTGTCGGCCAAGGCCCGGTGCAAGGCGCCGAGGCGGAACATCTGCGGGGTGTAGGCCTGCCAGATCTGGCTGCGATCCACGGTTCCCAGCACCCGCCCCTGGGCATCGACGCGTTTGAGGGTGTCGCGGGCCGGCACCGCCAGCAAGCCGCCCACCGGGTCGTCGGCCAATTCGCTGAGCAAATGGTCGAGGTCATCCCGGGCCAGGTTCGGCCGCGCGGCGTCGTGCACGAGCACCCAGTCATCATCGCCCGCGCCCTGGGCGTGCAGATGCAATAAAGCATTGAGGACCGAGCCGGAACGTTCATCGCCGCCCTCGACCCGCTGGATCCGCGTATCGCTCGCGCATGCCAGGTTCGGCCAATAGGGATCGTCCAGCGCGAGGCTGACCACCAGGCCTTTGAGGGACGGGTGATCGAGGAAACAGCCGAGGCTGTGTTCAAGAATTGTGCGTGTGCCCAAGGCCAGATACTGCTTGGGGCGGTCCGCGGCCATACGGGCACCGACGCCCGCGGCAGGAATCACGGCCCAGAAGGCCGGCAAGACAGGAATCATTGAGCCAACTGGTAGAGGGTTTCGCCCTCCTTGACCATTCCCAACTCATGGCGAGCCCGTTCTTCAACGGTCTCCATGCCTTTTTTCAACTCGGTGACTTCCGCGTCCATCACTCGGTTACGCTCCAGCAACCCTTCGTTCTCGGCGTGCTGGTCAGCAATTTGCTGGGTCAAGTCGGCCACTTGCGCCAGGCTGCCATTGCCCACCCATAGGCGGTACTGCAAGCCGGCCAGCAACAAGAGCAAGACAAGGAACAACCAATTGGGACTGCGCATCGAATATCGGGTTTCCAGTGAAAAAAGACAGCCACGCCAACAACTTCGGATCAACCAATAGCACGAAGCCTGGAAGAACCAGGCCCGTACCAATAAGACATCAGATTAGTGGCAAAACCGTCGATCGCACGACTTTTCCGACACAATCCGGTGTCTTTTTTACCATTTAGTGCTTAACCGCGAAACTCACCACGGCCGTTGTACTTGGCCTTGGCGCCCAGTTGCTCTTCGATACGCAGCAATTGGTTGTACTTGGAGACACGATCGGAACGGCATAGCGAGCCGGTCTTGATCTGGCCAGCCGCAGTCCCGACCGCCAGGTCGGCAATGGTCGAGTCTTCGGTTTCGCCGGAGCGGTGCGAGATCACGGCGGTGTAGCCAGCAGCCTTGGCCATCTGGATGGCTTCCAGGGTTTCGGTCAGGGTGCCGATCTGGTTGAACTTGATAAGGATCGAGTTGGCGATCTTCTTATCAATGCCTTCCTTGAGGATCTTGGTGTTGGTCACGAACAGGTCGTCGCCCACCAATTGGGTTTTCTCGCCGATCTTGTCGGTAAGAATTTTCCAGCCAGCCCAGTCGGACTCATCCAGGCCATCTTCGATGGAGATGATCGGGTAGCGTTCGGTCAGGCCCTTGAGGTAATCGGCAAAACCTTCAGCGGTGAACACCTGGCCTTCGCCGGACAAGTTGTACTTGCCGTCTTCAAAGAACTCGCTGGCCGCGCAGTCCAGAGCCAGGGTCACGTCGGTGCCCAGGGTGTAGCCCGCATTGGCCACGGCTTCGGAGATGACCTTGAGGGCATCTTCGTTGGACGCCAGGTTCGGCGCGAAACCACCTTCGTCACCCACCGCAGTGCTCAGGCCGCGAGCCTTGAGGACAGCCTTGAGGTGATGGAAGATCTCGGTGCCCATGCGCAGGCCATCGGAGAACGTCTTGGCGCCGACAGGCTGCACCATGAATTCCTGGATATCGACGTTGTTGTCGGCATGTTCGCCGCCGTTGATGATGTTCATCATCGGCACCGGCATCGAGTACACACCCGGCGTGCCGTTGAGGTTGGCGATGTGGGCGTACAGCGGCAGGTCCTGGTCCTGGGCTGCCGCCTTGGCCGCAGCCAGGGACACAGCGAGGATCGCGTTGGCACCCAGGGAGCCTTTGTTCTCAGTGGCATCCAGGGCGATCATCGCGTGATCCAGGCCTTTCTGGTCAACCGGGTCCTTGCCCAGCAGCAGCTCACGGATCGGGCCGTTGATGTTGGCTACGGCCTTGAGTACGCCCTTGCCCAGGTAACGGCTCTTGTCGCCATCACGCAACTCCAGTGCTTCACGGGAGCCGGTGGAAGCACCGGACGGCGCGCAGGCGCTGCCGATGATGCCGTTGTCGAGAAGCACGTCGGCTTCCACAGTGGGATTGCCACGGGAGTCGAGAACTTCACGACCTTTGATGTCGACGATTTTTGCCATTGTTGTAAACACTCCAAAGTTGACGAAAACGACGCAGCTGAAGGAAACCTGAGTCGTCTGCGCGGTACGCGGGGCAGCCCGGCAGACAACAAAACTCAGGCCCGAGGGCCTGAGTCATAAAAACGTGCGGTACTTTACCGGAGAAATCAGCTTTACGCGGTTTCTACCGTCGGAAAACTCTTCACCAGTTCGTCCAGGGCCTTGAGCTGGGCCAGGAACGGCTCCAGCTTGTCCAGACGCAGGGCGCAAGGGCCGTCGCACTTGGCGTTGTCCGGGTCGGGGTGGGCTTCCAGGAACAGGCCGGCCAGGGCTTGGCTCATACCTGCCTTGGCCAGGTCGGTGACCTGGGCGCGGCGACCGCCCGCTGAATCGGAGCGACCGCCAGGCATTTGCAGCGCGTGGGTCACATCGAAGAAAACCGGGTACTCGAACTGCTTCATGATGCCGAAGCCGAGCATGTCCACCACCAGGTTGTTGTAGCCGAAGCTCGAACCACGCTCGCAGAGGATCAACTGGTCGTTACCCGCTTCCACGCACTTGCTCAGGATGTGCTTCATTTCCTGAGGCGCGAGGAACTGGGCTTTCTTGATGTTGATGACCGCGCCGGTCTTGGCCATGGCCACCACCAGGTCGGTCTGGCGGGACAGGAAGGCCGGCAACTGGATGATGTCGCAGACCTCGGCCACCACGGCAGCCTGCGCGGGCTCGTGCACGTCAGTGATGATCGGCACGCCGAAGGCTTGCTTGATGTCCTGGAAAATCCGCATGCCTTCTTCCAGGCCTGGGCCACGGTAGGAGGTCACGGACGAACGGTTGGCCTTGTCGAAGCTGGCCTTGAACACGTAAGGAATACCCAGTTTCTGGGTAACCTTCACATACTCTTCGCACACCTGCATGGCCATGTCGCGGCTTTCCAGCACGTTCATGCCGCCGAACAGCACCATTGGCTTGTCGTTGGCGATTTCGATGTCGCCGACACGGATGATTTTCTGTGCCATGGGGATCACGCCTTCTTCTGGTGTTGAGCCAACGCGGCCTTGACGAAACCGCTGAACAACGGGTGACCGTCACGGGGCGTCGAGGTGAACTCGGGGTGGAACTGGCATGCGACAAACCACGGATGATCCGGCGCTTCGACCACTTCCACCAGCGCGCCATCACCGGAGCGACCGGAGATTTTCAGGCCGGCCTCGATCAGGCTTGGCAGCAGCTTGTTGTTGACTTCATAACGATGGCGATGGCGTTCGACGATCACGTCCTTGGCATAGCAATCGTGTACCAGGGAGCCGGCGACGAGCTGGCAGTCCTGAGCGCCCAGGCGCATGGTGCCGCCCAGGTCGGAGGATTCAGTACGGGTCTCGACGACACCGGTGGCATCTTCCCACTCGGTAATCAGGCCCACGACCGGGTGAGCGCTGGTGTGGTCGAACTCGGTGGAGTTGGCGTCCTTCCAACCCAGAACGTTACGGGCGAACTCGATGACCGCCACTTGCATGCCCAGGCAGATACCCAGGTAGGGCACCTTGTTTTCGCGGGCGAATTGCACGGCGGTGATCTTGCCTTCCACGCCACGCAGGCCAAAGCCGCCGGGTACCAGGATCGCGTCCACGCCTTCGAGCAGCGCGGTGCCCTGGTTCTCGATGTCTTCGGAATCGATGTAGCGCAGGTTGACCTTGGTGCGGTTGGTGATGCCAGCATGGCTCATCGCTTCGATCAGCGACTTATAAGCATCCAGCAGCTCCATGTACTTGCCGACCATCGCGATGGTGACTTCGTGTTCCGGGTTGAGCTTGGCGTCGACCACCTTCTCCCACTCGGACAGATCCGCGCCTTCGCATTGCAGGCCAAAGCGCTCGACGACGAAATCGTCCAGGCCCTGGGAATGCAGGATGCCCGGGATCTTGTAGATGGTGTCGGCGTCTTCCAGGGCAATCACCGCACGTTCTTCGACGTTGGTGAACTGGGCGATCTTGCGACGCGAGGAGATATCGATCGGGTGGTCGGAGCGGCAGACCAGTACGTCCGGCTGCAGGCCGATGGAGCGCAATTCCTTGACCGAGTGCTGGGTCGGCTTGGTCTTGGTCTCGCCAGCGGTGGCGATGTACGGCACCAGGGTCAGGTGCATCAGCATCGCGCGCTTGGCGCCGACTTCAAAACGCAACTGGCGGATCGCTTCTAGGAACGGCTGGGATTCGATGTCGCCCACGGTGCCGCCGATCTCGACCAAGGCCACGTCGGCATTGCCGGCACCCTTGATAATGCGGCGCTTGATTTCGTCGGTGATGTGCGGGATCACCTGGATGGTGGCGCCCAGGTAGGCACCACGGCGCTCCATGCGCAGCACGTGTTCGTAAACCCGGCCGGTGGTGAAGTTGTTGTCCTGGGTCATGGTCGTGCGGATGAACCGCTCGTAGTGGCCCAGGTCCAAGTCGGTCTCGGCGCCGTCGTGGGTGACGAACACTTCACCGTGCTGGAACGGGCTCATGGTGCCCGGGTCAACGTTGATGTACGGGTCCAGTTTGAGCATGGTGACCTTAAGTCCCCGCGCCTCCAGGATGGCCGCCAATGAAGCCGATGCGATGCCTTTCCCCAATGAAGAAACAACACCGCCCGTGACGAATATGTAGCGCGTCATGAAAAACCCTAGAAGTCTGCGTTAAAGCGGTCCGAGCCGCCGGGGAAAGCGAAGGAAGGCCGAAGCCCCCGATCACCTGCATTAATTACAGTGCATCTTTCAAAAAAACCGCCGCGTTGGGACAGACCGGAAGTGAAACCACCGGTACGTTGTTCGCTACACATTTTTTGGAATCGCCCAGCAAAGACTGCTTGGTAATCGGCAACTGCTGCAATTCAGGCGAATCCACAGAAGTTGTATCAAGAAGGGAGCGTAGTCTACCGGAAAGCCCCTTCCAGCTCAAACCTTGATCTCAGGCAGGAGGCTGCCACCGCAATTGCCACGGGCCATCGGCAGCACCATCCAGGCCCGCCACGCCGCCCACCGCCAGCAGTTCGCCGCCTCTGTACAGCAGCGGCAATCGGCCACGGGCAAAGCCTGGCACACCCCGTTCGTTGAGCAAACGCTTGAGATCGCGATGGCCGCGCCCCACCACCGCCATCACTTCGCCGCCCTGGCGATAACGCACCCGCAGCCGCCCGTCGGGCGCCGTGCCGGTCAATGCGAGGCAGCCGTTATCCGGCAACGCCAAAGCTTGGCGCGGATCGACCCAGCCCAGGTCGCCAACCGGTTCGCGCAGCCAGGCACCGGCCAGCCACCACAGGCGCCCGCCCGCGCGCTGCAACTCGCCGTCCGCCAGCCGCCAGCGTGGATGCCGACCTGGCGCGGCGTCGCGCAGGCTCTCCCATCCCGCCCAGTGATCGCTGTCCGGCAACCGGGTCATGGGCGCCAGCCAATGGCTCAGGGCATTGCGTTGCCGGGCCGGGGACAGTCCGGTAAACGCCGCCATTTCCAGCGAAGGCAGCCCCAGCCAATCGAACGCGCAGGCCGCGCGGGCCGTTTGCAAATCCATCAGCGCCAACTCATCGAGCAAGCCTTGGGCTTCCTGCACATGGGCGGCGCTGCGGGCCATGGCGGCCACGGCTTGTGGCCAGCGCTGGAGCAATGCAGGAAAGATCTCTTGTCGCAGATAGTTGCGGGAAAACTGCTGATCCTGGTTGGACGGGTCGTCAATCCAGCACAAGCCATGCTCGCGGGCATAGGCCGCCAACTCGGCCCGCGACACGTCCAGCAGCGGGCGCAGCAACTGCCCTTGCCCCAGCGCACGCTGCGGCGGCATCGCCGACAGGCCTCTGACCCCAGCACCGCGCAACAGGCGAAACAGCAAGGTTTCGGCCTGATCGTCACGGTGCTGGGCGGTGAACAGCACCTCGTTGCTCCCCAGGCTTTGAGCGAAGGCAGCATAGCGGGCCTCACGAGCCGCTCGCTCAAGGCTCGCCCCGGCCTTCACCTGCACGTGGATCACCCGCAATGGCACGCCAAGGGCGTCGCAAACAGCCTGGCAATGTGGCGGCCACGCATCCGCCACCGATTGCAGGCCATGATGCACATGGATGGCCGTCAGCCTGGGCAGGGAATGGGTGTGCGCCAATTGGGCAAGAAGGTGCAGCAGGACGGTGGAATCGAGCCCCCCGGAGAAGGCAACGTGCCAGATCGGGGACGTGCGCCAAGGGGCCAGGTTCAGCAGCAGTTTGGCGGGTAGATCCATGGCTGACTGATTCATTTCGATCACTTCGCCCAAATCCAATGTCGGAACGGGCCGGACGGCGCTCCGCTTGCCCGCGAAGAGTCCATGGCCTCCAACATTAATGTTGGTTGTGCCGACGCCTTCGCGAGAAAGCCCGCTCCCACAGGGGTGTCGCTGGGTCAGGTCAGAGACCGTAGCTCATCAAACGCTCATAGCGACGGGCCAACAATGCATCGTTATCGAACTTTTTCAGCATCGCTAACTGCGAACTCAGCTCGGCGCGAATCGATGCAGCGGCGGTAGCCGGGTCACGGTGGGCGCCGCCCAAAGGCTCGCCAATCACCTTATCGACAATGCCCAGACCCTTGAGGCGCTCGGCGGTGATGCCCATGGCTTCGGCGGCGTCCGGAGCTTTTTCGGCGGTTTTCCACAGGATCGACGCACAGCCTTCCGGTGAGATCACCGCGTAGGTGGAGTACTGCAGCATATTCAGTTGGTCACACACGCCAATCGCCAGGGCGCCGCCGGAGCCACCTTCACCGATCACGGTGGCGATGATCGGGGTTTTCAGGCGCGCCATGACGCGCAGGTTCCAGGCAATCGCTTCGCTCTGGTTGCGCTCTTCGGCGTCGATGCCCGGGTACGCGCCCGGGGTGTCGATGAAAGTCAGGATCGGCATTTTGAAACGCTCGGCCATTTCCATCAGGCGGCAGGCCTTGCGGTAGCCTTCGGGGCGCGGCATGCCGAAGTTACGGCGTACCTTTTCCCGGACTTCACGCCCTTTCTGGTGGCCGATAATCATCACCGGTTGGTCTTCGAGGCGGGCAACGCCGCCGACAATGGCCGCATCGTCGGAGAAATGACGGTCACCGTGCAGTTCGTCGAACTCGGTGAAAATGTGCTCGATGTAGTCCAGGGTGTACGGGCGCCGCGGGTGACGCGCCAGGCGCGCGATCTGCCAACTGGTCAGCTTGCCGAAGATGTCTTCGGTCAGGGTGCTGCTCTTGGCCTGCAGGCGGGAGATCTCATCGCCGATATTCAGCGAATTGTCGTTACCGACCAAGCGCAACTCTTCGATCTTGGCTTGCAGGTCGGCGATTGGCTGTTCGAAATCTAGAAAATTCGGGTTCATAGGCGTCCGTCTTGGGTCGACGTCCAAGAGAGCTTGGGCCGGCCGGTTGTCTATTCGCGCCCTACCTTAAGGGAGAGGCGCGTTCAGGTCGAGATTAAAAATTCAGGTCAGGACCGGCGCCCACGCGGGGCACCAGGCCATCAACGGTATTGGAGGAAGACGTTGTCTCGCCCGAACTGGTCACGCAAGGCTTGAATCAAGCTGTCCGCCGGGTCGATTCGCCAGGTTTCGCCGAACTGTAGCAGCGCCTTGGCATCGGGGCCGCTGTATTCCAGGGTGATCGGGCAGGCACCGCGATGACGCTTGAACAAGTCGCCCAGCACCCGCAATTGGTCGCCCTTGAGGGCGTCGGCCTGCACCTTCAGGCGCAGGCTCTCGGCCAGGTTCGTGCGTGCGTCTTCCATGCTCATCACGCGCTTGACCCGCAGGCGCAAGCCACCGGAGAAGTCGTCGTTGCTGACCTCGCCTTCGACCACCACCATCGCGTCGGTCTGCAACAACGATTGCGCCGAATGGAATGCCTCGGCAAACAGCGACGCTTCGATGCGCCCGGAGCGGTCATCGAGGGTGATGAAGCCCATCTTGTCGCCCTTTTTGTTCTTCATCACTCGCAAGGCAATAATCATCCCGGCGACCGTTTGGGTGTCGCGCGCCGGTTTCAGGTCGATGATGCGCTGACGGGCGAAGCGGCGGATTTCCCCTTCGTATTCGTCGATCGGGTGGCCGGTCAGGTACAGGCCCAGGGTGTCTTTCTCACCTTTGAGGCGTTCCTTGAGGGTCAGTTCCTTGGCCTTGCGGTGGTTGGCGTAGACATCCGCGTCCGCCTCGACGAACAAGCCGCCGAACAGGTCGGCATGGCCGCTGTCATGGGTGCGCGCGGTCTGTTCGGCAGCCTTGATGGCTTCTTCCATGGCCGCCAGCAGCACAGCCCGGTTACGGTCGATATTGGCCTGGTAGGCCTTGGTTTCATCGAAGAAGTGCGGGCCGAGGCGGTCTAGGGCGCCGCTGCGGATCAAGCCGTCCAGGGTGCGCTTGTTGATGCGTTTGAGGTCGACCCGGGCGCAGAAATCGAACAAGTCCTTGAACGGCCCGTCCTGGCGCGCTTCGGTGATGGCCTCCACCGGGCCTTCGCCGACACCCTTGATGGCACCGAGCCCGTAGATGATCCGGCCTTCGTCATTAACGGTGAATTTGAATTCCGAGGCGTTCACATCCGGCGCGTCGAGACGCAGCTTCATGGTGCGAACTTCTTCGATCAAGGTGACAACCTTGTCGGTGTTGTGCATATCCGCCGACAACACCGCCGCCATGAACGGCGCCGGGTAGTGCGCCTTGAGCCAAGCGGTCTGGTACGACACCAGGCCATAGGCGGCGGAGTGGGACTTGTTGAAGCCGTAACCGGCGAATTTCTCCACCAGATCGAAGATGTTCCCCGCCAGGTCCGCGTCAATATTGTTGGTTGCGCAACCTTCGATGAAGCCACCGCGTTGCTTGGCCATCTCTTCGGGTTTCTTCTTACCCATGGCCCGGCGCAGCATGTCCGCGCCACCAAGGGTGTAGCCGGCCATGACCTGGGCAATCTGCATCACCTGTTCCTGGTACAGGATGATGCCGTAGGTCGGCGCCAATACGGGCTTGAGGCCCTCGTACTGGTAGTCGCAGTGGGGATACGCCAACTCGGCGCGCCCGTGCTTACGGTTGATGAAGTCGTCCACCATGCCCGATTGCAGCGGGCCGGGGCGGAACAGCGCCACCAGGGCGATCAAGTCTTCCAGGCAGTCGGGCTTGAGCTTTTTAATCAGCTCTTTCATGCCACGCGACTCAAGCTGGAACACCGCCGTGGTTTCGGCTTTTTGCAGCAGGCTGTAGGTGGGCTTGTCGTCCAGCGGGATGAACGCGATGTCCAACGGCGCTTCATTGACCTTGGCGCGGTCGCGGTTGATGGTCTTGAGCGCCCAGTCGATGATCGTCAGGGTCCGCAGGCCAAGGAAGTCGAACTTCACTAGGCCGGCCGCCTCCACGTCGTCCTTGTCGAACTGGGTTACCAGGCCATCGCCTTCTTCGTCGCAGTAAATGGGCGAAAAGTCAGTCAACTTGGTCGGTGCGATCACCACGCCACCGGCGTGCTTGCCGACGTTACGCACCACGCCTTCGAGCTTGCGGGCCATGGCCCAGATTTCTGCGGCCTCTTCATCGACCTTGATGAAGTCGCGCAGGATTTCTTCCTGTTCGTAGGCTTTTTCCAGGGTCATGCCGACTTCGAAGGGGATCATCTTCGACAGCTTGTCCGCCAGGCCATAGGACTTGCCCTGCACCCGCGCCACGTCGCGGATTACAGCCTTGGCCGCCATGGAACCGAAGGTGATGATCTGACTGACCGCGTTGCGGCCGTACTTTTCGGCCACGTATTCAATGACCCGGTCGCGCCCGTCCATGCAGAAGTCGACGTCGAAGTCGGGCATCGAAACCCGTTCCGGGTTAAGGAACCGTTCAAACAGCAGGTCATATTCCAGCGGGTCGAGGTCGGTGATCTTCTGCACATAGGCCACCAGCGACCCTGCACCCGAACCCCGCCCCGGGCCTACCGGGACGCCGTTGCTCTTAGCCCACTGGATGAAGTCCATCACGATCAGGAAGTAACCGGGGAAGCCCATCTGGATGATGATATCCAGCTCGAAATTCAAACGGTCGACATAGACCTGGCGCTTGGCCTCGTAATCCTCAGTGGTGTCCCGGGGCAGCAGGACGCTGAGGCGCTCCTCAAGGCCATCGAAGGACACTTTGCGAAAGTATTCGTCGATGGTCATGCCATCGGGGATCGGGAAGTTGGGCAGAAAGTGCTTACCCAGTTTCACTTCGATGTTGCAGCGCTTGGCGATCTCCACGCTGTTTTCCAGCGCCTCAGGCAAGTCGCTGAACAGCTCGGCCATTTGCGCGGCGCTCTTGAGGTACTGCTGGTCGCTGTAGTTCTTGGAGCGACGCGGGTCGTCAAGGGCGCGGCCCTCGCCAATGCACACGCGGGTTTCGTGGGCTTCGAAGTCTTCGGGCTTGATGAAGCGCACATCGTTGGTTGCCACCAGCGGCGCGCCAAGCTTCTCGGCCAGGGCTACGGCCGCGTGCAGGTGCTCTTCGTCGTTGGGCCGGTTGGTGCGCTGCACTTCCAGGTAGAAGCGCTGCGGGAACACCGCCATCCAGTCCCGTGCCAGGACCTCGGCCTCGTCCGGGTTGCCGCCCAACAGGGCCAGGCCGATCTCACCCTCCTTGGCCGCTGACAACATAATCAGGCCTTCACTGGCCTCGGCGACCCATTCGCGCTCGATGATGATCGAGCCATTGCGCTGGCCATCAATGAAGCCACGGGAAATCAGTTCGGTGAGGTTGCGATAGCCAACCGCGTTCATCGCCAGCAGGCTGATGCGGCTCAGGGCATTGTCCGGGTCTTTGTTCGACAGCCACAGGTCAGCGCCGCAGATCGGCTTGATGCCCGCCCCCATGGCGGCTTTGTAGAATTTGACCAGGGAACACATGTTGTTCTGGTCGGTGACCGCCACGGCCGGCATGTTCATACCGACGAGGGTCTTAACCAGCGGTTTGATCCGCACCAGACCATCGACCAGGGAGTATTCAGTGTGCAGGCGCAGGTGAACGAATGAAGCCGGCATAGTGATCCTGTCCAGAAAGCGTAAAGACAACAAGGCCCGGATTGTACCGGGCCCTGAGTAAAACATCAGCCTGTTGGCTAAACCCTGGTCTTGGCGTCCAGCGCCTCGTAGGCCAGGCGCACCGGTGCGAAAGAGCGCCGGTGAATCGGTGTGGGGCCCAAGCGCGCCAGGGCTTCGAGGTGCACTGGGGTGGGATAACCCTTATGCCCGCCGATGCCGTAGCCGGGGTAGATCAGTTCCATGGCGGCCATTTCCCGGTCACGGCTGACCTTGGCCAGGATCGAGGCGGCGGCGATCGCCGGCACCTTGCTATCACCCTTGACCACCGCTTCGGCCGGCATCGCCAGCTTCGGGCAGCGATTACCGTCGATCATCGCCAACTTCGGCTGAATGCTCAGGCCCTGCACCGCGCGCTGCATGGCCAACATGGTGGCGTGCAGGATGTTGAGCTCGTCGATTTCCTCGACTTCCGCCCGGGCGATGCACCAGCTCAGGGCTTTTTCGCAAATTTCGTCGTAGAGCTTTTCGCGCCGGGCCTCGGTGAGCTTCTTCGAATCATTGAGGCCGATGATCGGGCGATTGGGATCGAGGATCACTGCCGCCGTGACCACCGCGCCGCACAACGGGCCGCGGCCCACTTCATCGACACCGGCCACCAGGTCCTGAGCATCGGCGACCAGAGTGAAATCCAGGCCCATTTGCTTGAGGCTGCTCATACGGATTTGCCGATCAGGTTCAGCACCGCGTCCGCCGCTTGATTAGAGGCGTCGCGGCGCAAGGTGCGGTGAATTTCGTCGAAACCGCGGGTTTGTTCCTCACCCCCGTCGATCAGGGGCGCCAGGGTCAGGGCCAAGGCGTCGGCAGTGGCCTCGTCCTGCAGCAACTCGGGCACCAGCAAACGCTGGGCCAGCAGGTTAGGCAACGAAATGTAGGGGCTTTTGACCATGCGCTTGAGAATCCAGAACGTCAACGGCGCTAAGCGATAGGCCACTACCATCGGCCGCTTGTATAACAAGGCTTCAAGGGTCGCAGTGCCAGAGGCGATCAACACCGCATCGCACGCAGCCAAGGCCTGGTGGGAACGGCCGTTGAGCAGGGTCAGTGGCAGGTCGCGGCCGGCGAGCAGCTCTTCCAGTTGCGCACGGCGCTCCGGGCTGGCGCAGGGCATGACAAACCGCACGCCAGGACGCAACGCACGCAAGCGTTGGGCAGCATCGAGAAACAACGCCCCCAGGCGCCCGACTTCACTGCCACGACTGCCTGGCATCAACGCCACTAGAGGGCCATCAGGTAGCCCCAGTTCTTCGCGGGCCGCAATGCGGTCGGCCTCCAGTGGAATGGCATCGGCCAAGGAGTGCCCCACAAACCGCACCGGCACACCCTTCTCTTCGTAGAACTGGGCCTCGAACGGGAACAGCGTGAGCATCAGGTCGCAGCCTTCGCGGATTTTCAGCACGCGCTTCTGCCGCCATGCCCAGACCGACGGGCTGACGTAGTGCACGGTCTTGATCCCGGCCTGGCGCAGCTTGAGTTCGATATTGAGAGTGAAGTCCGGAGCGTCGATGCCGATGAACGCATCCGGCTTCTCGGCGATCAGAGTCGCGATGAGCTTCTTGCGCCGTGCCAGCAGCTCACGCAAGCGCCCGAGCACTTCCACCAAGCCCATGACCGCCAGGCGCTCCATCGGAAAATAGGACACCAGGCCCTCAGCTTCCATCAGCGGGCCGCCGACGCCGATGAATTCCACATCGGGGTGACGAGCCTTGAGCGAACGCATCAAACCTGCGCCCAGGATGTCCCCGGATGCCTCACCCGCCACCAACGCAATACGCAAAGTCGTCATGGTTATCGGGTAATGCCGCGGGACGAGGACTGGATCGAGTCACGGAATACCGCGACTTCGGGGAACTGCGCCGAGGGTTCGGCCAATTGCGCCAATGCCTGGTCAACCGTCAGGCCTTGGCGATAAACGGTTTTATAGGCGCGACGCAGGGCGTGGATCACCTCGTCGCTGAAGCCGCGACGGCGCATGCCTTCAAAATTCATGCTGCGTGCTTCGGCGGGGTTGCCAAATACGGTCACATAGGCCGGTACGTCCTTGCCAATGGCCGTGCCCATCCCGGAAAAGCTGTGGGCGCCGATGTGGCAATACTGGTGCACCAGGGTGAAACCGGAGAGGATCGCCCAGTCTTCGACGTGAACATGGCCGGCCAGTGCGGTGTTGTTGACCAGGATGCAATGGTTACCGATCACGCTGTCGTGACCGATATGGGCATAGGCCATTATCAGGTTGTGGTCGCCCAGGGTGGTTTCGCTGCGGTCCTGCACGGTGCCGCGGTGAATGGTCACGCCTTCGCGGATGACATTGTGGTCACCGATGACCAGGCGGGTTTCCTCGCCTTTGTATTTGAGATCGGGGGTGTCTTCGCCTACCGAGGAGAACTGGTAGATACGATTGTGCCGGCCGATCCGGGTCGGGCCCTTGAGAATCACGTGCGGCCCGATCACCGTCCCCTCGCCGATTTCCACACCGGCACCGATGATCGACCAGGGGCCGACCTCGACATCGTCGGCCAGTACGGCCGACGGATCGATGATTGCGCGAGGGTCAATCAAACTCATAGCTTGCGTTCCGCACAGATGATTTCAGCGGAGCAGACCGGCTTGCCGTCCACCGTGGCCTGGCACTCGAACTTCCAGATCTGACGCTTGCAACTGATGAACTTGGCTTCGAGGATCAACTGGTCACCCGGCAACACAGGCTGGCGGAAACGCAGTTTGTCGGAGCCGACGAAGTAGTACAGGGTGCCATCCGCCGGCTTCACGCCCATGATCTTGAAGCCCAGGATACCCGCGGCCTGCGCCATGGCCTCGATAATCAGCACACCCGGCATGATGGGGTGGGCTGGAAAGTGACCATTGAAGAAGGGTTCGTTGATGCTGACATTCTTGTAGGCACGAATGCGCTTGCCCTCAACATCCAAGTCCACCACCCGATCCACCAGCAGGAACGGGTAACGGTGAGGCAGGTATTCGCGAATCTCGTTGATGTCCATCATTTCGGGGGGAAGCCTGTAGTAAAGATTGGGAGCACGCGACAACGCGCACTCCTCAAGTAGCAAATCAAGGAGGCAGTCTAGCGGCCGTGCACACTTGATATGGAAAGGGTATCAGCCATCAGATGAAGCAATACCGCCGGGGGTCACGTCCCCTACACGCTTTTCCAGTTGGCGCAAACGCCGCGCAATGTCATCGAGTTGCCGAATGCGGGCCGCGCTTTTGCGCCATTCGGCCGCGGGCTGCATTGCCGTGCCGGAGGAGTAGGCACCCGGCTCGGTAATGGAGTGGGTGACCATGGTCATGCCGGTCAGGAACACGTTGTCGCAGATATCGATATGCCCCACCAGGCCAACGCCACCGGCGAGCATGCAATGCTTGCCGATCTTGGTGCTGCCCGAGATCCCCACGCACGCAGCCATGGCCGTGTGGTCACCGACCTGCACGTTGTGGGCAATCTGGATCTGGTTGTCCAGTTTCACGCCGTTGCCAAGAACTGTATCGGCCAATGCACCGCGGTCAATGGCGGTATTGACGCCGATCTCGACGTCATCGCCGATCAATACACCGCCCACTTGCGCGATCTTCTGCCAGACACCCTTCTCATTGGCAAAGCCGAAGCCCTCGCCACCCAGCACGGCCCCGGACTGGATCACCACACGTTTGCCGATGCGCACGTCGTGGTAGAGCGTGACCCGCGGGGCCAGCCAACCGCCCTCGCCGATCTGCGAGCGAGCGCCGATAAAGCAATGGGCGCCCACGGTGACACCGGCCGCAATGTGCGCACCGCTCTCGATCACGGCAAACGGGCCGATGCTCGCCAGCGGATCGACCACTGCGTCCTCGGCCACCACCGCTGTCGGGTGGATACCAGCCTGTGCCACGGGCTTGGGGTCGAACAAATGGGAGACCCGTGCGTACGCCGCGTAAGGGTCGGGCACCACCAGCGCGTCGCCGGCATAGCCTTCGGCATCCGCGGCCTTCAACAGCACCGCAGCCGCGTGGCTATCACCCAGGTACTTGCGATACTGGGGGTTTGCCAGGAAGCTCAACTGAGCTGGGCCGGCCTCTTGCAAAGTGGCCAGCCCAGTGATTTCTTTCTCCGGGTCGCCACGCAGGGTGGCGCCAAGGAACTCGGCCAACTGGCCGAGTTTTTTAGTCGCGATCATGGATTACTTCAGCTGATTCATACGCTCGATAACTTGGCGAGTGATGTCGTACTGAGGTTTGACATCAATCACTGCACCCCGCTCGAAGACCAGGTCAAAGGCACCTTTCTTGATGACTTCTTCCACGGCGCTGTCGAGCTTTGGCTTGAGTTGCTTGAGCATTTCACGGTCGGCAACGGCTTTGGCTTCGTTCAGCTCCTTGGATTGGAACTGGAAGTCGCGGGCCTTTTGCTTGAATTCCAGCTCGAGACGTTCACGCTCGCCCTGGGCCATTTTGTCGCCACCGCTGACCAGGCGATCCTGGATGCCCTTGGCGCTGCTTTCCAGAGTCTTGAGCTTGGTCAACTGCGGGCCGAACTTTTTCTCGGCATCCACGGCGTACTTCTTCGCCGCATCGGACTCCAGCAAGGCCATTTGGTAGTTCAGTACCGCGATTTTCATTTCGGCAAATGCCGGGGTCGCTACCAGGACAGTCGCCAGGAGAACCAATTGAGTCAACTTACGCACGATGCACTCCTACAAAATCCATTGTCGTTATCTAGGGTCAGACTCTTAGAAAGTCTGGCCAAGGGAGAATTGGAACACCTGGGTCTCAGCCTCATCCGGTTCCTTGATCGGCATCGCCAGCGCAAAGCTCAACGGGCCGAGTGCGGTAATCCAGGTCACGCCAATACCGACGGAACTGGCCAGACCATCAAGACCGATGTCGTTGCATTCAACTTTTTTGCCTTTAGTCGTCTTGCCGGTATTGCAGTTGGTGTCGAAGACATTACCCACATCCCAGAAGACCGAGGTCCGCAACGAACGCTGATCCTTGATGAATGGCAGCGGGAACAGAACTTCCACGCCACCTTGAATCAGGACGTTGCCACCGAACGGCAGTGGGTCCTGGTCCGGGTCCTTCTTGTTCGGAGTGCTGCGCGGACCAAGGGTGCTGTCCTTGAAGCCACGTACCGAGTTGAAGCCACCGGCATAGTAGTTCTCATAGAACGGCAAGCCGTCGGTGTCGCCATAGCCGTCACCGTAACCCAGTTCGGTGTGCAGGCGCATGGTGTAGTTATCGCTCAACGGCTGGAACAACTGGCCGCGATAATCAAGCTTGAAGAACGCCAGGTCGCTGCCCGGGGTGGTGGCCTCCAACACTACGCTCTGGGAATGACCACGGGTGGCCAGCACGCCTTTGTTCAGGGTGGACTCGGACCAACCGGCCGAAGCTTTGAAGTTCAGGTAGTTATCACCTTCTTTGGCCACGAAATCATTGATCTCGTCGACGGTGTAGGTGCCCGTGTTGATCTTGTCCTGCTGAGCTGTGAGGCCGAAGGTCAAGCGGGAAGTCTCGCTGATCGGGTAGCCGACGCTGACGCCCGCACCCAGGCTGTCCACGGCGTAACTGGCCAGATCGACATCGAGTTCGTCGTAGTCAGTGGTGCGATAGAAGGCGTTGTAGCCCAGGCTGACGCCGTCGGCAGTCCAGTAGGGGTCCACATAGCCGAAGTTATAGCGGCTCTGGTATTCGCTGCGGGTCAGGCCGACGCTGACCTTGTTACCCGTACCCAGGAAGTTGTTCTGGGTGATCGAGCCGCCGAGGATCAGACCGGCGCTCTGGGCAAAACCCACGCTGGCGGTGATCGAGCCGGAGGCTTGTTCTTCAACGCTGTAGTTGACGTCGACTTGGTCATCCACACCCGGCACGGCCGGTGTCTCGACGTTCACTTCCTTGAAGAAGCCCAGACGCTCCAGACGGGTCTTGGACTGGTCGATCAGGTAGGTCGAAGCCCAGCCACCTTCCATCTGGCGCATTTCGCGACGCAGCACTTCGTCTTCGGACTTGGTGTTGCCACGGAAGTTGATGCGGTTGACGTAGGCACGCTTGCCCGGATCGACCACGAAAGTGATATCAACCGTGTGATCTTCGTCGTGGGGCTGCGGCACGCCGTTGACGTTGGCGAAGGTATAGCCTTCGTTACCGAGGCGGCGGGTAATGAGTTCGGAGGTGGTGGTCATCAACTTGCGCGAGAACACCTGGCCCTGTTGCACCAGCAGCAATGCCTTGACCTGCTCTTCAGGGACTTTCAGATCACCGCTGAGCTTGACCTCACGAACGCTGTACTTCTCGCCTTCGTTGACGTTGACGGTGATGTAGACGTGTTTTTTGTCCGGCGTGATCGACACCTGGGTGGAGGCGATATCCATGTTGATATAGCCACGGTCCAAGTAGTAGGAACGCAGCCGTTCCAAGTCACCGGACAGCTTTTCACGGGCGTACTTATCGTCGTTCTTGAAGAAGGACAACCAGTTGGTGGTTTTCAGCTCGAACAGGTCGATCAAGTCGTCGGCCGGGAAAACAGTGTTGCCCACCACGTTGATGTGCTGGATCGCCGCAACCGTACCTTCGTTGATGTTGACCTTGAGGCCGACGCGGTTACGCGGCTGCGGCACCACTTCGGTGTCGACCGTAGCCGAGTAACGACCCTGGGCGACGTATTGGCGCTGCAGCTCGTTACGCACACCTTCGAGGGTGGCACGCTGGAAAATCTCGCCTTCGGCCAAGCCCGACTGCTTGAGGCCTTTCATCAGGTCTTCGGTGGAAATCGCCTTGTTGCCATCGATCTCGATGCTGGCGACAGAAGGACGCTCGACGACCGTGATGACGAGGACATTGCCGTCACGCCCCAGTTGGATGTCTTGAAAGAAACCGGTTTTGAACAGCGCACGAGTGGATTCCACCAGGCGACGATCGTCAGCCTGTTCACCGACGTTCAACGGCAAGGCACCAAAGACGCTACCCGCGGAGACCCGCTGGAGGCCATTGACGCGAATATCGGAGATAGTG
This sequence comes from Pseudomonas sp. MF08875, assembly GCF_059862525.1. Taxonomy (NCBI): domain Bacteria; kingdom Pseudomonadati; phylum Pseudomonadota; class Gammaproteobacteria; order Pseudomonadales; family Pseudomonadaceae; genus Pseudomonas; species Pseudomonas sp. MF08875. Next base: position 165,860 of record NZ_JCBCUW010000003.1, on the reverse strand, counting down.
AAGGACTCGGCGTGAACTTCGGCGATCATCAATACGGAGAGAACCGCAGTTAGCAGCAGACGTTTCATGAAGTCCTTTCTTATTCCAACTGGCAATAAACAAACTGCCGCAAAATGCGGCAGATTCGCAATTCGGCGAAGCGCTACAGCCGACCCAGATCGTTGACCAGGGCAAGCAACATCACCCCGACCACCAAACTGATACCGATCTGTATCCCCCAACCCTGCACCCGATCCGACAAGGGGCGACCACGCACCCACTCGATCAGATAAAACAACAAATGCCCCCCATCCAGTACCGGGATGGGCAACAAATTTAGAACTCCAAGGCTAATACTCAGATAAGCCAGGAAATTCAGGAAATCAGCAACGCCCGACTGGGCAGAAGCGCCCGCCACTTTAGCAATGGTTATCGGTCCACTCAAGTTTTTTACCGAGAGCTCGCCGAACAACATTTTCTTGAGTGAATCCAGGGTCAGCACACTCATGGTCCAGGTGCGTCGCGCGCCCTCGCCAATGGCCTCCAGCGGGCCGAAACTGACCTCGCGGATCATTTCCGGCGGCCAGTCGATACCTTTGACGCCAGCCCCCAAGTAGCCACTGGCAGCTTTCCCATCACCACGACTGGCCAAGGTAACCGGCACATCGATCCGTGCCCCATCACGCTCGACTTGCAGAATGATTGCGGTTGCAGGGCGCACGCGTACCCAGTCCACCACCTGCTGCCATTCATTCAGCGCCTGGCCATCGACCGCCAACAGACGATCACCGGTTTTCAGGCCAGCAGCCTGGGCCGGACCTTTGGGGTCCAGTTCCGCCAGCACCGGCGGCAACGCCGGCCGCCACGGACGAATGCCCAGTGAGCGGATCGGATCCGGCTCGTCGGCCCCCTTGAGCCAGCTATCCAGCACCAGCTCACGGGGCGAATCAGCGGAGGCGCCCGGCTCGCGCACCAGCAATTGCAGGGAGCCGCTTTCACCCAGGCGCCGCACCAGTTGCAGATTAACGGCAGCCCAACCGGAAGTCGGCTCGCCATCGATGGCGACGATTTCCTGCCCAGCTCCCAGGCCAGCCTTGGCGGCGATACTGCCCGCCTCTACGGCACCAATGACCGGCCGCACCTGCTCGCTGCCGAGCATCGCCAACACCCAGAAGAACACCAGGGCCAGCATGAAGTTGGCAATCGGCCCGGCGGCCACGATGGCGATACGCTGGCGGACGGTCTTGCGATTGAAGGATTGATCCAGCTGTTCGGCCGGCACCTCGCCTTCACGCTCATCGAGCATCTTGACGTAGCCGCCCAACGGGATGGCGGCGATCACGAATTCCGTGCCATGGCGGTCGTGCCAGCGCACCAGCGGCATGCCGAAACCCACGGAAAAACGCAGAACCTTCACGCCACAGCGACGCGCGACCCAGAAGTGACCGAATTCATGGAAAGTGACCAGCACACCCAGCGCAACCAGGGTGCCGACAATCATATAGAGCGCGCTCATTTACCTTCTCCACATTCCTGACCCGCCCAGACTCGCAGCCTCATGCTACCGCCCGTGGCGCTTGAGCCACTGCCCGGTCAACTCGCGCGCCCGGGCATCCGCCGAGAACACCGCGTCGAGCTCATCGACCGCCACCACAGGCTCACGATTCAAAACTTCCTCGATGATACTCGCGATCTCCGGGTAACGGATGCGCCCCTCGAGAAACGCTGCCACTGCCACTTCGTTGGCCGCATTCAGGGACGCCGGCGCACTCGCGCCCGCCTCTGCTGCTTGACGCGCCAGGCGCAGGCAAGGAAAACGCTGCTCATCCGGGGCCTGGAAGTCCAGGCGCGCGATAGCGAACAGGTCCAGCGGCGCCACGCCGGAGTCAATGCGCTGCGGCCACGACAAGGCATTGGCGATGGGCGTGCGCATGTCCGGGTTACCCAACTGCGCCAGCACCGAACCGTCTATGTAGTCCACCAGCGAATGGATCACGCTTTGAGGATGAATGACTACTTCGACCTGGGCCGGCTTTGCATCAAACAGCCAGCAGGCCTCGATCAACTCCAGGCCCTTGTTCATCATGCTGGCCGAATCCACCGAGATCTTGCGGCCCATGGACCAGTTCGGATGGGCACAGGCCTGTTCCGGCGAAACGTGCTCAAGCTCCGACAGGGGCGTGTGTAGGAACGGGCCGCCGGAGGCGGTCAACAGAATCCGCCGCACGCCGACCTGCCCCAGGCCCCTGGCAAAATCGCCGGGCATGCACTGAAAAATCGCGTTGTGCTCACTATCCACCGGCAACAGCAACGAACCACTCTTGCGCACGGCTTGCATAAACAGGGCGCCGGACATCACTAGCGCTTCTTTATTGGCCAGCAAGATTTTCTTGCCGGCATGTACGGCCGCCAGGGTCGGGCGTAAGCCTGCCGCACCGACGATCGCAGCCATCACGGCATCGACCTCAGGATCGGCCGCAACTTGGCACAAGCCCTCTTCGCCCACCAGCACTTCAGTACGCAAGCCCGCGGCTCGTAACTCATCCTGCAAGTCCCGGGCGATGGCTGCCTGCGGCACCACCGCGAAACGCGGCGTATGGCGCACGCACAGTGCGAACAACTCCTTGAGGCGGCTGAAACCGCTCAGGGCAAACACCTGATAACGATCCGGGTGGCGGGCAATCACATCCAGCGTGCTCAGACCGATGGAGCCAGTCGCCCCGAGCACGGTGACCTGCTGGACCCGACTCACGAAGCCGCCATCCACAGCAGCACGGCGAATACCGGAACAGCTGCGGTCAGGCTATCGATACGATCCAACACACCGCCATGGCCCGGCAGCAGGTTGCTGCTGTCCTTGATCCCGGCCTGGCGCTTGAACATGCTTTCGGTCAGGTCGCCCACCACGGAAATCAGCACCACCACCGCCGCGCCGATCAGGCCGGACAGCATCTGGGCAACGCCCCATTCGCGAACGACGCCAACCGCCAGGGTAATCAGCAGGCTCAGCAGCAAACCGCCATAGACCCCTTCCCAGCTCTTGCCCGGGCTGACCTGTGGCGCGAGCTTGCGCTTGCCGAAGGCCCGACCGGAAAAATAGGCACCGATATCCGCCCCCCAGACCAGCACCATCACGGCCATGATGAGCCAGTTACCCAGCGGGTACTGCTTAATCAGAACCAGGCCTTGCCAGGCTGGCAGCAGGATCAGCAGGCCGATCACCAGCTTGCAGGCTGCGCTGGACCACAGCGGTGCAGTGCGCGGGTAAGTCAGCACCAGGAACGTCGCCACCACCCACCACAACACCGCGGCGCCGAGCACCCAAGGCGCCAGCCCCGGGAAGGTGTGCATAAGGAACAACGCCGCAGCGACCAGCACCGCGAAGGCAACGCGCTGGGGCTGGGCAGCAAAGCCGGCCAGCCGCGCCCACTCCCAGGCCCCCAGGGTCACCACCAGAGCGATGAACAAGGCGAAACCCGCCCCTTCGAGCAGGAAAAACCCGCACAAGGCGATCGGCAGCAGGATCAGTGCAGTAATGATTCGTTGTTTAAGCATTAAACCCGGGCTCCAGCTTCGACCTGCTCGCTCGTTTTACCGAAACGGCGCTGGCGGGAAGCGAAATCGGCCAGCGCGGTACGCATGGCATCGTGTTTGAAGTCCGGCCAGAACAGGTCGGAGAAATACAACTCGGCGTAAGCCAACTGCCACAGCAAGAAGTTGCTGATGCGGTGTTCGCCGCCGGTACGGATGCACAAGTCCGGCAATGGCAGGTCGCCGGTGGCCAGACAGGTTTGCAGCAACTCGGGCGTGATGTCCTCAGGTTGCAAGTGCCCGGCCTGGACTTCCCGCGCCAAACGCTGGGCAGCCTGGGCTATATCCCACTGCCCACCGTAATTGGCCGCAATTTGCAGCACAAAACGGTTGCTGCCGGCAGTCAGCGCCTCGGCCTCACGCATCGCCGCCTGCAATTGCGGATTGAAACGCGAGCGGTCACCGATGATGCGCAAACTGATGTTGTTGTCATTCAGGCGCTTAGCCTCGCGGCGCAGTGCCTTGAAGAACAGGTCCATCAAGGCACTGACTTCGTCGGCCGGGCGCTGCCAGTTCTCGCTGGAGAATGCGAACAGCGTCAGCACTTCGACCTTGGCTTCGGCGCACACCTCTATAACGGCGCGCACCGCGTCCACGCCCGCCTTATGCCCGGCAACACCGGGCATGAAGCGTTTCTTGGCCCAACGGTTATTGCCATCCATGATGATCGCGACATGCCGCGGCACAGAGGACAGAACCGCTTGCTTGGTCTTTTCCATGAAAACGCCCAGACCCTTATACGGCCATCAGGTCAGCTTCTTTTTGCTTGGTAGCCGCGTCGATTTCAGCCTCGGCCTTGTCGGTCAGCTTCTGGATATCAGCGGCAGCACGGCGCTCTTCGTCCTCGCTGATTTCCTTGTCCTTAACCAGCTTCTTCAGCTCACCCAACGCATCACGACGGATGTTGCGCACAGCCACACGAGCGTCTTCGGCAGCGCTGCGCGCCTGCTTGGTGAAGCCCTTGCGGGTTTCTTCGGTCAGGGCAGGCATCGAGATCAGCAGCAACTCACCCAGGTTGGTCGGGTTGAGGTTCAGGCCTGCACTCTGGATAGCCTTATCGACCGCAGCGAGCATGTTGCGCTCGAAAGCCACGACCTGCAGGGTGCGCGAGTCTTTCACAGTGACGTTGGCGACGCTGCTCAATGGGGTGTCGGCGCCGTAATAAGGCACCATCACGCTACCGAGGATGCTGGGGTGTGCCTTACCGGTACGAATCTGGCCGAATGCGTGGCTCAGAGACTCCAGGGATTTCTGCATACGCGCTTGGGCGTCTTTCTTGATGTCGTTAATCATTGCTGGCTTTCCTCGATCAGCGTCCCTTCAGCGCCGCCATGCACGATGTTCAGCAGGGCGCCGGGCTTGTTCATGTTAAATACGCGCAGCGGCATTTTATGGTCGCGGCACAGGCAAATAGCTGTCAGATCCATCACACCCAGCTTGCGATCCAGCACTTCATCATAGGTCAGATGATCGAACTTCTCGGCATGCGGGTCTTTGAATGGGTCAGCAGTGTACACCCCGTCCACCTTGGTGGCCTTGAGCACCACATCGGCGTCGATTTCAATCGCGCGCAGGCAGGCGGCCGAATCCGTGGTGAAGAACGGATTACCCGTACCAGCGGCAAAAATCACCACTTCCTTGGCATTGAGGTGACGCATGGCTTTGCGGCGGTCGTAATGGTCAGTCACCCCGACCATGGAGATCGCAGACATCACGATGGCGGAGATATTGGCGCGCTCCAGCGCATCGCGCATGGCCAGGGCGTTCATCACAGTGGCCAGCATGCCCATGTGGTCGCCTGTAACGCGATCCATGCCGGCAGCGCTCAATGCCGCGCCGCGGAACAGGTTGCCGCCACCGATCACCAGACCGACCTGGACACCGATGCCGACCAGTTGGCCGACTTCCAGCGCCATGCGATCCAGGACCTTAGGGTCGATCCCGAACTCTTCCGAGCCCATCAGGGCCTCGCCGCTAAGCTTGAGTAGAATGCGTTTATAGCGAGCCTGATAACCACTGCCCTGCTGAGCCATTGCGAATCTCTCCTGCGGCGTATTTTAAAAATTCTTTGCAAGCTGTTTGCAGCCTGCGCTTACTTCTAGCTCGACGCTATCACAGCGCCATCGGAACACGGCTTTGTAAGCCAGTTCCGGGAAGAAACCAAATAAATTGGCAACCCCATTTGAAAAGAGGCTGCGCGCGTGAGCGGGCAGCCTCCTTTGGGCGACAGTTGGAAACCGTCTTATTGCTTGCTGGCAGCAACCTGCGCGGCAACTTCAGCAGCGAAGTCGTCCACAGGCTTCTCGATGCCGTCGCCTACTTTGAAGTAGGTGAAGGAAACGATTTCAGCGCCGGCTTTCTTGGCCAGGTCGCCGACCTTGATTTCAGGGTTCTTGACGAACGCCTGCTCAACCAGGCTGGCTTCGGCCAGGAACTTGCTGATGCGGCCTTTAATCATGTTTTCAACGATGTTTTCCGGCTTGCCGGCGATCTTGTCAGCGTTGAGGGACAGGAATACGCCCTTCTCACGCTCGATCGCTTCAGCGGAAACTTCCGACGGCAGCAGGAACTCAGGGTTGGTCGCCGCTACGTGCATAGCGATGTCCTTGGCCAGTTCAACGTCGCCGCCCTTCAGAGCCACCGCAACACCGATCTTGTTACCGTGCAGGTAACCACCGACCACGTCACCTTCAACCCGTGCCAGGCGGCGGATGTTGACGTTTTCGCCAACCTTGCCGACCAGAACCAGGCGATCGGCTTCTTGAGCTTCGATCAGCGGAGCGACGTCAGTCAGTTTGTCGGCGAACGCCTTTTCAACGCTTGCAGCAACAAATGCCTTGAAGTCGTCCTGCAGAGCCAGGAAGTCGGTCTGCGAGTTCACTTCCAGCAGAACGGCGGTTTTACCGTCTTCTTTCAGAGCGATAGCACCTTCAGCAGCGACGTTGCCTGCTTTCTTGGCAGCCTTGATGGCGCCGGAAGCACGCATGTCATCAATGGCTTTTTCGATGTCGCCGCCGGCCTTGGTCAAGGCCTTTTTGCAATCCATCATGCCTTCGCCGGTACGCTCACGCAGTTCTTTAACCAACGCTGCAGTAATCTCTGCCATTTTCAAAATCCTCTTGGATAGGTTTTCAACCATTCCACCCGATCAAACGGGCGATCAATTCTTCCCGAATCTCCGTTGTAGGCCGCCGCACATTACAGCCGTTGCAGCTAGGTTGCCGACAAATGGTTTTCGAGGTGGCAAAAAGGGGGCCAAGCCCCCTTTTTGCTTACTGAGTCAACGCCAGGGCGTCGATTACTCAGCTGCGGCTACTGGAGCTTCTTCAACGAACTGCTCGGTACCGCCAGCGACGTGGTTGCGGCCACGGATAACAGCGTCAGCCATCGCGCCCATGTACAACTGGATGGCGCGGATTGCGTCATCGTTGCCTGGGATGATGTAGTCAACGCCTTCCGGGCTGCTGTTGGTATCGACAACGCCGATAACCGGGATACCCAGCTTGTTGGCTTCGGTGATCGCGATGCGCTCGTGGTCAACGTCGATCACGAACAGTGCGTCAGGCAGACCGCCCATGTCCTTGATACCACCCAGGCTGCGGTCCAGTTTTTCCAGGTCGCGAGAGCGCATCAGCGCTTCTTTCTTGGTCAGCTTGGCGAAAGTACCGTCTTCGGCCTGAACTTCAAGGTCACGCAGACGCTTGATGGAAGCACGAATGGTCTTGAAGTTGGTCAGCATGCCGCCCAACCAGCGGTGATCGACGTACGGCGAGCCGCAACGTGCTGCTTCTTCAGCAACGATCTTGCCAGCGGAACGCTTGGTGCCGACGAACAGAATCTTGTTTTTGCCCTGGGCCAGGCGCTCTACGAAAGTCAGAGCTTCGTTGAACATTGGCAGGGTTTTTTCAAGGTTGATGATGTGGATCTTGTTACGCGCGCCGAAAATGTATTTACCCATTTTCGGATTCCAGTAACGGGTTTGGTGACCGAAGTGGACACCGGCTTTGAGCATATCGCGCATGTTGACTTGGGACATGATAGTTCCTTGATAAGTCGGGTTTGGCCTCCACGTATCCCAATGACCAACCAGCAGCATAAAGCTGAAGGCACCCAGGTCATCGTGTCGACACGTGTGTGGATTTAAGCTTCGCGGGGCATCCCCGGAAAGCGGCGCATTTTATACCACAGACAAGTCAAAAACGAAACCTGGAATAGCATCGCCATCGCCACGTTCTTGGCCTCTGCGGGAATCGCCCAGAAATGCGCCCTCGCGCCTATATAGAAGGCGCAATGCACAGACCCTCATGATTTGCGCCGATCGTCTGTTAGAATCGCGTTTTTCCGGGCCGCGGGCAGGCTTGCCGTCAAAGCCGCCGCGCGCGCCCACATTCCTTCAAGTTGCGCCTTCGAGCGCTAGAGAGCCCGTATGACCGTCACCCTCAAGACTCCAGAGGACATCGCAAAAATGCGTGTCGCCGGCAAACTGGCCGCCGACGTGCTGGAAATGATCGCCGAACACGTCAAGCCCGGCGTCACCACCGAAGAGCTGGACCGCCTCTGCCACGACTACATCGTCAACGTCCAGGGCGCTATCCCGGCGCCGCTGAACTACAAGGGCTACCCCAAGTCGATCTGCACCTCGATCAACCACGTGGTCTGCCACGGCATCCCGAACGAGAAACCACTCAAGGATGGCGACACCCTGAACATCGACGTAACCGTCATCAAAGATGGCTATCACGGCGACACCAGCCGCATGTTCCACGTCGGCACCGTGCCGGTCTGGGCCGAGCGCCTGTCCCAAATCACCCAGGAATGCATGTACAAAGCCATCGAACTGGTCAAGCCTGGCTGCCGCCTCGGCGACATCGGCGAAGTCATCCAGAAGCACGCGGAAAAGAACGGCTTCTCGGTGGTGCGCGAGTTCTGCGGCCACGGTATCGGCAAGGTGTTCCACGAAGAGCCGCAGATCCTGCACTACGGCCGCGCCGGCACCGGCATGGAGCTCAAGGAAGGCATGACCTTCACCATCGAACCGATGATTAACCAGGGCCGCGCCGACACCAAGGTGCTGGGCGATGGCTGGACCGCCATCACCAAGGACCGCAAGCTCTCGGCCCAGTGGGAACACACCCTGGCGGTGACCGCCACCGGCTACGAGATATTCACCCTGCGCAGCGATGACACCATCCCTCGCGTTTCGGCCTGATCCGCCCCGCGCCCAGCGCCTATAAAGGAAAGCAATCGATGCCGCAGGTGGACCCAGAACTCTTCGACCGCGGCCAGTTCCAGGCCGAACTGGCCCTCAAGGCCAGCCCGATTGCCGCTTTCAAGAAGGCCATTCGCCAGGCCCGCGAAGTGCTCGACGAGCGCTTTCGCGCCGGGCGCGATATCCGCCGCTTGATCGAGGATCGCGCCTGGTTCGTCGACAACATCCTGCAAAAGGCCTGGGAGCAGTTCACCTGGAGCGAGGACGCCGACATTGCCCTGGTGGCGGTCGGCGGCTACGGGCGCGGTGAGTTGCACCCCTACTCCGACATCGACCTGCTGATCCTGCTCGACAACGCCGACCATGAGATTTTTCGCGACTCCATCGAGCGTTTTCTCACCCTGCTGTGGGACATCGGCCTGGAAGTCGGGCAAAGCGTACGTTCGGTGGACGAATGCGCCCAGGAGGCCCGCGCCGACCTGACGATCATCACCAACCTGATGGAAAGCCGCACCATCGCCGGCCCCGAGCGCCTGCGCCAACGCATGCTGGAAGTCACCAGCACCGCGCACATGTGGCCGAGCAAGGAATTCTTCCTGGCCAAGCGCGCCGAGCAAAAGGCCCGGCACCACAAGTACAACGACACCGAATACAACCTGGAACCCAACGTCAAAGGCTCCCCCGGTGGCCTTCGGGATATCCAGACCCTGCTCTGGGTGGCGCGCCGCCAGTACGGCACCCTGAATCTGCGGGCCCTGGCCGGCGAAGGCTTCCTGGTGGAGAGCGAAAACGCCCTGCTGGCGTCGTCTCAGGAGTTCCTCTGGAAAGTGCGCTATGCCCTGCACATGCTGGCCGGGCGCGCCGAAGATCGCCTGCTGTTCGACCACCAGCGCTCTATCGCCAGCCTGCTGGGCTTTACCGGCGATGACGCCAAACAAGCCATCGAAAGCTTCATGCAGCAGTACTACCGAGTGGTCATGAGCATCGCCCAGCTCAGCGACCTGATAATCCAGCACTTCGAGGAAATCATCCTCGCCCCGGCCGACGAGGCGCCGCCCCAGCCCCTCAACTCGCGCTTCCAACTGCACGACGGCTATATCGAAGTCAGCCACGTCAACGTGTTCAAACGCACACCGTTCGCCATGCTGGAAATCTTCCTGCTCATGGCCCAGCACCCGGAAATCAAGGGCGTGCGCGCCGACACCGTGCGCCTGTTACGCGAACATCGCCACCTGATCGACGACGATTTCCGCAACGATATCCGCAACACCAGCCTGTTCATTGAACTGTTCAAGTGCGAGATCGGCATCCACCGCAACCTGCGCCGGATGAACCGCTACGGCATTCTCGGGCGCTATCTGCCGGAGTTCGGCTTTATCGTCGGGCAGATGCAGCACGACCTGTTCCACATCTACACGGTCGATGCCCACACCCTGAACCTGATAAAGCACCTGCGTAAGCTGCAATACACCCAGGTGTCAGAGAAATTTCCGCTGGCCAGTAAGCTCATGGGCCGCTTGCCCAAGCCTGAGCTGATCTACCTCGCCGGCCTGTACCACGACATCGGCAAGGGCCGCCACGGCGACCACTCGGAAATCGGCGCCGTCGATGCCGAGGCGTTTTGCCAGCGTCACCAATTACCGCTGTGGGACAGCCGCTTAATTGTCTGGTTGGTGCAAAACCACTTGGTGATGTCCACCACGGCCCAGCGCAAGGACTTGTCCGACCCGCAAGTGATCCACGACTTTGCCCTGGCAGTAGGCGACGAAACGCGCCTGGACTACCTCTACGTGCTCACCGTGGCCGACATCAACGCCACCAACCCCACGCTGTGGAACTCCTGGCGTGCCAGCCTGCTGCGCCAGCTCTACACCGAGACCAAGCGCGCCCTGCGCCGCGGCCTGGAAAACCCAGTAGACCGCGAAGAGCAGATCCGCCAGACCCAGAGCGCGGCCCTAGACATCCTCGTGCGCGGCGGCAACGACCCCGACGACGTGGAGCAGCTCTGGTCGCAACTGGGCGACGACTACTTCCTGCGCCACACTGCCGGCGACGTCGCCTGGCACACCGATGCCATCTTGCAACAGCCCGCCGACGGCGGCCCGCTGGTGCTGATTAAGGAAACCACCCAGCGCGAGTTCGAGGGCGGCACGCAGATTTTCATCTACGCTCCCGACCAGCACGACTTCTTCGCCGTAACCGTGGCCGCAATGGACCAGCTCAACCTGAACATCCACGACGCACGGGTCATCACCTCCAGCAGCCAGTTCACCCTCGACACCTACATCGTGCTCGACACCGACGGCGACTCGATCGGCGACAACCCGGAGCGGGTCAAGCAGATCCGCGACGGCCTGACCGAAGCCCTGCGCAACCCGGACGACTACCCAACCATCATCCAGCGCCGCGTACCGCGCCAGCTCAAGCACTTCGCCTTCGCCCCGCAAGTGACCATCCACAATGACGCCCAACGCCCGGTGACCGTGCTGGAACTCAGCGCCCCCGACCGCCCGGGCCTGCTGGCGCGCATCGGCGGGATCTTCCTGGAGTTCGACCTGTCGTTGCAAAACGCCAAGATCGCCACCCTGGGCGAGCGCGTGGAAGACGTCTTTTTCATCACCGATGCCCACAACCAGCCGCTGTCCGACCCAGAGCTGTGCCAACGCTTGCAGGACGCCATCGTCGAGCAGTTGAGCGTCAACCAGGAACCCAGCGCGCAAGGTTTCAAGCTAACGATCTGAGCCCACTCACACCCCTGTAGCACAACGGCGCCGGCCCACCGCCCTTGCGGCCGCGCCTGCCTCCACACTGAATGCACGAGCCTGTGACCATGAACAACGCCCTGAACCAGTTGCAGCCCTACCCCTTCGAGAAACTGCGAGCCCTGCTGGGCAGCGTGACGCCAAACCCGGACAAACGCCCGATTGCCCTGTCCATTGGCGAACCCAAGCACAAGTCCCCCGCGTTCGTGGCCCAGGCGCTGGCCGACAACCTCGACCAAATGGCGGTCTACCCCAGCACCCTGGGCCTGCCAGCACTGCGCGAAGCCATCGCGACGTGGTGCGAACGACGCTTCGACGTGCCCCAGGGCTGGCTCGACCCGGCACGGCACATCTTGCCGGTAAACGGCACCCGTGAAGCCCTGTTCGCCTTCACCCAGACCGTGGTCAACCGCAGCGACGACGCCCTAGTGGTCAGCCCCAACCCGTTCTACCAAATCTACGAAGGCGCGGCGTTCCTCGCCGGGGCCAAGCCGCTGTACCTGCCGTGCCTGGCCGACCACGGCTTCAACCCCGACTTCGATGCCGTGCCGGCCGACGTCTGGGAACGCTGCCAGATCCTGTTTCTGTGCTCACCGGGCAACCCCACCGGCGCACTGATCCCGCTCGACACCCTGAAAAATCTCATCGCCCTGGCCGATAAGCACGACTTTGTGATCGCCGCCGACGAGTGCTACAGCGAACTGTATTTCGACGAACAGACCCCGCCACCGGGCCTGCTCAGCGCCTGCGTGGCACTGGGCCGCCAGGACTTCAAACGCTGCGTGGTGTTCCATAGCCTGTCCAAGCGCTCCAACCTGCCCGGCCTGCGTTCAGGCTTCGTGGCCGGCGACGCCGAAATCCTCAAGGCGTTCCTGCTGTACCGCACCTACCATGGCTGCGCGATGCCGATCCAAACCCAACTTGCCAGCATTGCGGCGTGGAACGACGAAGAACACGTCGCCGCCAACCGTGCCCTGTACCGCGAAAAATTCGACGCGGTACTCGACATCCTCAGCCCAGTGCTGGACGTGCAGCGCCCCGATGGCGGTTTCTACCTGTGGCCCAACGTACAGGGCGACGACGCCGCGTTCTGCCGCGATCTGTTCGTCGAAGAGCACGTCACCGTCGTGCCGGGCTCGTACCTGTCACGCGAAGTCGATGGCCACAACCCCGGCGCCGGTCGCGTGCGCCTGGCACTGGTCGCCCCCCTGGCCGAGTGCATAGAAGCGGCCACCCGCATGCGCGACTTCATTATCCGCAAGCGCTAACTTACAGCGCCCCACCCTGTGCAACGCAGGGTGGGGCCACCATCAAAAGCCAAACAAAAATATCAAGTTACAGCAGCACCATCCCGCGCACTTTACAACCTTCACTATCAAACTAACCTTCTATAAACAAAACAACTTACGCCTCTACGGAAAGAGGCCACCATGCAATACAACAAGGAAGTTATTCTATGCCCCCCCACCACTTCTGCAAGATAACCTGCCCACACAATGAACAGCACGCTTATAGCTGTGCGATTAACGAAAACCCGCTTAACGCACTCTGCCAACCCACTAACAGCCGTTCAAAACGCGCCGTTGGCTTCTATAGCAAGTTCTGGAGCCCTGGCCGGACTATCACCATCACCTTCACGCAGGCTTTGCCTGAAGCGATCAAGGCCCGAGTTGAGCAGGTCATCCGGATGTGGGAGCCCTATGTCAACTTGAAGTTCGAGTTTGAAGACGGTGACCATGGCGATATTCGTATTGCACTGAACGCCAAGTTCAACGAATCAGTGATGGGTACCGACGCGTTGTCCGTCCCCTCCTATGAGCCAACGCTGAGCATCGCAACCCCGCATACCAGCGAGGATTTCAACCCCACGCTCTTGCATGAGTTCGGCCACGCTCTAGGGTTGAGCCACGAACACCAACATCCCAGCGCCAACATTCCCTGGGACAAGGAAAAAGCCTTTCGTTATTTCCAAGAAACCCAAGGATGGACTCTCGAGGAAATCACCTACAACTTGTTCGATATCGATAATAGCCCCGATATTTATCGTGGCTCTTACGACCCCCACTCCATCATGCATTATGAAATACTCAACGATCTAACCATCGGCGATTGGACAGTTGGCTATAACACAGAACTCAGCGAACAGGACAAAATCAGTATCAGTAATATCTACCCACCTGCCTAAATTTTTAACCCACCTAAAAACCAGGCACTTCAGGGCAGGCATCAAAAACCATCATCCTTTGACCCCGCCCTGATTCATAAAAGCCTATAGAACTACAATTTTCCGACCAAACACCTCGTTACAACAACGACACTTCACAACTGCACCGTTGAAACTAACCTAACTCTTGCCCCTTCCTACACACACCATGAACAACCGAGAGACACCCCCATGAATACAGACGATCTTCGCAAAGTTCCCACGCCCTCCGTACAGAAGGCGGACAATACCAATAGCACTGAAAATTCATCTCCTGCAGAATCCGCCGAAGACTCTAACAAAGCGAAACGCTCAACGGGTTTTATTAGTAAGTTCTGGCCTAATCGCAGTACGATCACCGTCAGTTTCATGGAAGATCTTTCCGACGAATTGAAATACCGAGTAGAACGAGTCATTCGGCGCTGGGAACCTCACATGAGTCTGGCCATGGAGTTCGTGGAAGGCAGACAGGCAAATATCCGCATTTCCCTCAATGGCATGCAGAATCGCTCAGAATTAGGTAATAACGCACTGTATATACCCGCTGACATTCCAACCCTGACGCTGGCGACCCCGTCCAACCACCCCTCGTTCGAGCCCGACCTCCTGCATGAGTTCGGCCATGCGCTAGGTTTGAACCATGAACATCAGCATCCTGACGCCAACATCCCCTGGGACATGGATAGAACCTATCGTTACTTCAAAGAGAGATTCGGTTGGGATGAGAACGACGTCAACAGCCAAATTTTCGAAGTTCATTACGACGCAGATGTATTTCGCGGCAGTTATGACAAAAAATCCATCATGCACTATCAAGTGCCTAATGAAATCACTCTTGGCGACTGGGAAGTAGGGGTCAATACCACTATTAGCGAGCAAGATAAAATTAACTTGCGCAAGATCTATCCATCCAACTAATTACGCACATTCCCCTGAATCAAAATTCAGCGCACGCCCCGGCCAATCAATCGGCAGCGTCGTGCGCTGATAGATCAAAGGCTATGGTTTTCACTTCACCTGGCCCAAATTCGCCTCACTCATGTCGAGCTCTCCCAGTACTTCACGCAATACGTCGTCGCCTATCTGGTGATGCCGGCTCAGGCTGTACAACTCCAGGCGCTGGGCCCGCAAAGCTTTCAAGCGCAGGCGCCGCTCCAACAGATCCATCTGCGAGGCCAGGGCCTGGGCTTCGGCGGAATCGTTGAACACCTCCAATTGATGGCGGTACTCGGACATGATCCGCGCCTTAAGCTCCGCGGCCAGGGCCGCTTGCGCCGCGTCCTGGGGGTTGATGGCCTCGGCCAACTCCTCCACCTCCAAGGCATGGATCGCCGCCTCGGCGGTCTTGCGCCAGGCGTCACGAATTTCACTGCGACGCTTGTCGTCCGGGCTGGCCTCGATGCCGCGTAGCAGCAAGGGCAAGGCGATGCAGGCCGCAATCAACGACAACAGGATCACCCCGGCGGCGATAAAGATCAGCAAGTCGCGCTCAGGGAAATCCTTGCCCGGGCCGATCAGCAGCGGCACCGACATCACGCCCGCCAGCGTCACCGCCCCACGCACCCCACCCACCGTCAGCAACCAGCACGAGCGCGCCGTCGGCACCTGGGTCAATTCGCCCTTGCCGCGCCAGCGCCGCAGCAGGCCGGACAAACGCCAGATGCTTTGCACCCAGACAAAGCGCAACAACAGCAGGGCGAGGAAAATCGCCACCACGTCCAAGCAGCGATAGAGCAGCGTCGGCCACAGCGAACTCTCGTGGCTGACCACCGCCTTGATGATGTCCGGCAGTTGCAGGCCCAGCAGCAGGAAGATCAGGCCATTGAAGGCGAACTCCAACAGCGACCACACACTGCGGTTGAGCAGCCGCGTGCTGGTCTGGCGCGGCAGCAAATCGAGCCAGCTCTGCATCATCCCCGCCGCCACCGCCGAGAGGATGCCCGAGGCGCCAAGGCGTTCGGCCAGCACATAGGCGGCGAACGGCAGCAACAACATGAACACCACGTGGGTCGCCGGGTCGTCCCAGCCGCGGGCGATCATCCACGCCCGCAACCGCCCCACCAGCCAGCTCAGGGCCACGCCAATGGCCAGGCCGCCCAGCGCCACCAAGACAAACGTCAGGCTGGCGTTGGCCAGGGAAAACACCCCGGTCACGGCCGCCACCAGGGCGAACTTGAAGGTCACCAGGCCCGAGGCGTCGTTCATCAGCGCCTCGCCCTGAAGCATGTGCATCAGGGGCGTGGGCAAGCGGTTCTGGGAAATCGCCGAAACCGCGACGGCATCGGTGGGCGACAGCACCGCCGCCAGGGCAAACGCCACCGCCAGCGGGATGCTGGGCAACAGCCAATGAATGAAGTAACCAGTGCCCACCACCGTGAACAGCACCAACCCCACCGCCAGGGTCAGGATCGGCCCGCGCAACTTCCACAATTCGCGCTTGGGCATGCGCCAGCCATCGGAAAACAACAGCGGTGGCAGGAATAAAAACAGGAACAGTTCCGGGTCCAAGGCCACATGCAGGCCCAGGGTCGGCCACGCCAGCAAGGCCCCGGCGCCGATCTGCACCAGCGGCAGCGGCAGGGGAATCACCCGCCCGACCAAACGGGAAACGCTCACCAGCATCAGCAGAATGAGGACGGTATAAGCGGTTTGCATAAAGCGTGATTCCCAGCGATGGCATTTATCAGGCAACAGATGGCCATTTAAGTGCCATATTAGCCACTTAAGCTAGCGCCCACCGTTGCACCAAAGTCGCACCGCCGCCCGCGCGGGCGCACAAAACCCGATTGACGCCGACTCATGGCATAATCCGTGCCCTTTGGTACCCGGCACCTGTTAAAGGAGGCAATTTCTTGACCGCTCCAAGCAAAACGTTGCACCTTTTCGGCATCAAAGCCTGCGACACCATGAAAAAGGCGCGCACCTGGCTCGATGAACACGCTGTCAGCTATGACTTTCACGACTATAAAACCGCCGGCATCGACCGCGCGCACTTGACCCAATGGTGTGACGAGCACGGCTGGCAAGTGGTGTTGAACCGCGCCGGCACGACCTTTCGCAAACTCGACGACGAATGCAAAGCCGATCTCGACCAGACGAAAGCCATCGAACTGATGCTCGCCCAACCCTCGATGATTAAGCGCCCGGTGCTTGATCTGGGTGACAGAACCCTGATTGGCTTCAAGCCAGAAATCTACGCGGCAGCCCTCACGTAAGCCTGCCCATTCTTTTTTGTAGAGGTAACCGCATGTCCAATTCTTCGTTCAGCCTGGCCTTCGGTGTCGGCACCCAGAACCGTCAAGGTGCATGGCTGGAAGTGTTCTACGCCCAACCCCTGCTCAACCCATCGGCTGATTTGATCGCCGCCATCGCGCCGATCCTGGGTTACAGCGAAGGCAACCAGGCTATCGCCTTCAGCACCGCGCAAGCGGCGCAACTGGCCGAAGCGGTCAAGCCGTTCGACGCCACCCAAGCCGCCCTGCTGACGCGCCTGGCCGAAAGCCACAAGCCGCTGGTGGCCACCGTCCTGGCGCAAGACAGCCAACTGAGCTCCACCCCCGAGGCCTACCTCAAGCTGCACCTGCTGTCCCATCGCCTGGTCAAGCCCCACGGCCTGAACCTGGCCGGGATCTTCCCGCTGCTGCCGAACGTGGCCTGGACCAGCCAGGGCGCCATCGACCTGGGCGAGCTGGCCGAGCGCCAGCTCGAAGCACGCCTGCGCGGCGACTTGCTGGAAGTGTTCTCGGTGGACAAGTTCCCGAAAATGACCGACTACGTGGTTCCGGCCGGCGTGCGCATCGCTGACGCCGCGCGCCTGCGCCTGGGCGCTTACGTGGGCGAAGGCACCACCGTCATGCACGAAGGTTTCGTCAACTTCAACGCCGGCACCGAAGGCCCGGGCATGATCGAAGGCCGCGTCTCGGCAGGCGTGTTCGTCGGCAAGGGTTCGGACCTGGGCGGCGGTTGCTCGACCATGGGCACCCTGTCCGGTGGCGGCAACATCGTCATCAAGGTCGGCGAAGGCTGCCTGATCGGCGCCAACGCCGGCATCGGCATCCCCTTGGGCGACCGCAACACCGTGGAGTCGGGCCTGTACATCACCGCGGGCACCAAGGTGGCGCTGCTGGACGAGAACAACCAACTGGTCAAAGTGGTCAAGGCCCGCGAACTGGCCGGCCAGACCGACCTGCTGTTCCGCCGCAATTCGCAGACCGGCGCCGTGGAATGCAAAACCCACAAATCGGCCATCGAACTGAACGAAGCGCTGCACGCTCACAACTAAGCAGCCACTCGATGCCCCTGGAACGGGTCGCCTTCGGGCGGCCCGTTCGCCCATACGAGCCCCCGACACCATGCTTGTGCCCTCGCCCTGGCGCGCCGACTTCCCGGCCATCGCCGCCCTGCAACGCCAGGCCCAGATCTACCTGGACAACGCCGCCACCACGCAAAAGCCCCAGGCCCTGCTCGATGCCCTGCACCATTACTACGCCAATGGCGCAGCCAATGTGCACCGTGCCCAGCACCTGCCCGGCGCCCACGCGACCCAGGCCTTTGAAGACAGCCGCCACAAAGTGGCGCAATGGCTCAACAGTGGCGATAGCGGGCACATCGTCTTCACCCACGGCGCCACCAGCGCGCTGAACCTCCTGGCCTATGGCCTGGAGCCTCTTTTCAACCCGGGCGATGAAATCGTCATCAGCGCCCTGGAACACCACGCCAACCTACTGCCCTGGCAGCAACTGGCCCAGCGCCGGGGGCTGAAACTGGTGGTCGTACCGGTGGACGCCGAGGGCCTGATCGACCTCGCCGCCGCCGCACGCCTGATCGGCCCGCGTACCCGCGTGCTGGCCGTCAGCCAGTTGTCCAACGTCCTCGGCACCTGGCAGCCGTTGGCGCCGCTCCTGGCCCTGGCCAAGGCCCAAGGCGCCTTGACCGTGGTCGATGGCGCCCAGGGCGTGGTCCATGGCCGCCATGACGTGCAGGCCCTGGGCTGCGACTTCTACGTGTTTTCCAGCCACAAGCTGTACGGCCCCGATGGCGTGGGCGTGCTCTTTGGCCGCCACGATGCACTGGCGCAACTGCGCCACTGGCAATTTGGCGGCGAGATGGTGCAAGACGCCGACTATCAACACGCCACCTTCCGCCCCGCGCCCCTGGGTTTGGAGGCCGGCACGCCGCCGATTGCCGCCGTGATCGGCCTGGGCGCCACCCTCGATTACCTCCGCTCCCTCGACCAGGACGCCGTGGCCGCCCACGAAGCCGCGCTGCACGACTACCTGCTGCGTGGCTTGCAGGCGCGCAACGGCATTCGCCTGCTGGGCCGCCCCCACGTGGCGCTGGCCAGTTTTGTCGTCGAAGGCATACACAACGCCGACCTCGCCCACTTGCTCACCGAACAAGGCATCGCCGTGCGCGCCGGCCATCACTGCGCCATGCCTCTGCTCAAGGGCATGGGGCTGGCCGGGGCGATCCGCGTCTCCCTGGCGCTGTACAACGACTCCGACGACTTGGAGCGCTTTTTCGAGGCGCTGGATCAGGCCCTGGAGCTGTTGCGATGAGCCTGCCCGGCGAGGCCGAACAAGCCTTGCAAGCCTTCGCGGCCGCGGGCGCCTGGGAGCAACGCGCGCGCCTGCTGATGCAATGGGGTGAGCGCTTGCCGGCCTTGAGCGATGAGGAAAAAACCGAAGCCAACCGAGTGCAGGGCTGCGAAAGCCTGATGTGGCTGGTGGGCGAGTTGCAGGACGGCCACTGGCAGTTTCGGGCCAGCAGCGAGGCGCGGTTGATCCGTGGGTTGGTGGCGTTGCTGCTGGCGCGGGTCAATGGCTTGTCGGCAGCAGACCTGCAAACCGTCGATTTGCCGGGTTGGTTTGCCCAACTGGGCCTGTCGCGCCAGTTATCGCCGTCGCGCAGCAACGGCTTGAATGCGGTATTGCAGCGCATGCGCCAACTCAGCCAAGCACAGGGCTGACATGGGCACGGGCTTGCCAGCGTTGGCGGGCCTTCAATCGCGGCCGTATTGCCTGGCAGATTGCTATCGCAGGCAAGCCCGCGCCTACAGGTAGCGCGATACTCAGGGCGCCTTCACCCGCTCCGCAGGCCGGCGCACACCAGCCACGATCTTATCCACCGCTTTGGTCGCCGCGACCATGCCGAACGTCGCCGTGACCATCATCACCGCGCCAAAACCACCGGCGCAGTCCAGTTTCACGCCGTCGCCCACGAAGCTCTTTTGCAGGCAAATGCTGCCGTCGGGTTTCGGGTAGCGCAGCTGTTCGGTGGAGAACACGCAAGGCACGCTGTAATGGCGCGTCACTGTGCGCGAGAAGCCGTAGTCGCGGCGCAGGGTGGAGCGCACTTTTGAGGCCAGCGGGTCGTTGAAGGTGCGGTTCAGGTCGCAGACCTGGATCAGCGTCGGGTCGATCTGCCCGCCCGCGCCGCCGGTGGTGATGATCTGGATCTTGCGCCGCTTGCACCAGGCAATCAGCGCGGCCTTGGCGTTGACGCTGTCAATGCAGTCGATCACGCAGTCGATATCCGGGGTGATGTACTCGGCCATGGTCTCGCGGGTGACGAAGTCGGCCACCGCGTGCACCGTACAGTGCGGGTTGATGCCGCGCAGGCGCTCGGCCATCACCTCGACCTTGGCCTTGCCCACGGTGCTGTCCAGGGCGTGCAACTGGCGGTTGCTGTTGCTCACGCAGACGTCGTCGAGGTCGAACAGGGAAATCTCCCCCACCCCTGAACGGGCCATGGCTTCCGCCGCCCAGGAACCGACCCCGCCCACCCCGACGATGGCCACATGGGCCGCCCGCAACCGCGCCAGGCCTTCGATGCCATACAAACGGGCGATACCGGCAAACCGTGGATCTTCTGTGCTCATTGACCATTACCCCAAAAACCGGCGCGCATTATAGGGCCAGCCGCCGCCAAGTTCTAAGGCTGATTGCCGCCCGGCCCAACAGGGGGAGCGAGTCTGCTCGCGATGACGGCATTCCCACTACCGCTGAGTTTTCGCCGCCAGACGTAAGCACTTTCCCCTTCAAATGTGCGCCAACCTACCAGCAAGTGTAGGATGCGATCCCTTTGCCACTGCCGAACGCGCCCTCGTTCAACAGCCCAAGGGACCCGCTCTCGTTATGTCATCGCGTAAATTTGGACTCAACCTGGTGGTTGTGCTGGCCATCGCCGCCCTGTTCAGCGGTTTCTGGGCGCTTATCAATCGCCCAGTCAGCGCCCCCGACTGGCCTGCACAGATCTCCGGTTTTTCCTACTCGCCCTACCAACAGGGGCAGTACCCGCAGAAGCACCAATACCCCACCAACGAGCAGATGCGCCGCGACCTGGAGATGCTCAGCAAACTCACCGACAACATCCGCATTTATTCGGTGGACGGCGCCCTGGGCGAGATTGCGACCCTGGCCGAAGAGTTCGGCCTGCGGGTGACCCTGGGCATCTGGATCAGCAAGGACCTGGCGCGCAACGAGCGGGAAATCCTCAAGGCCATCGACATCGCCAACCACTCGCGCAGCGTGGTGCGGGTGGTGGTGGGCAACGAGGCGGTGTTTCGCCGTGACATCAGCGCCGACGACTTGATCGTGCTGCTCGACCGGGTGCGCGCCGCCGTCAAAGTGCCGGTGACCACCTCCGAGCAGTGGCATATCTGGAAGAACAACCGGCAACTGGCCCAACACGTGGACCTGATCGCCGCCCACATCCTGCCCTACTGGGAAAACGTGCCGGTGAATGAGGCAGGGCAGTTCGTCATGGACCACGCCCAAGCGTTGAAAAAACGCTTCCCGAAAAAGCCCCTGCTGCTTTCCGAAGTAGGTTGGCCGAGCAACGGCCGCATGGGCGGCGGCGCCGACGCCACCCCGGCCGAGCAGGCGATTTACCTGCGCAGCCTGGTCAACCGCCTCAACCGCCAGGGCTACAACTACTTTGTGATCGAAGCCTTCGACCAACCGTGGAAGGCCAGCGACGAAGGCTCGGTGGGCGCCTATTGGGGCGTGTTCAACGCCGCGCGCCAGCAGAAATTCAACTTCGAAGGCCCGGTAGTGGCCATCCCCCAATGGCGCGTGCTGGCCATCGGCTCGGTGGTGCTGGCGTTGCTGTCGCTGACCCTGCTGATGATCGACGGCTCGTCACTGCGCCAGCGCGGGCGCACCTTCCTGACCTTTATCGCGTTTCTGTGCGGTTCGGTGCTGGTGTGGATCGGCTACGACTACAGCCAGCAATACAGCACCTGGTTCAGCCTCACCGTGGGCTTTTTGCTCGCGCTCGGCGCGCTGGGGGTGTTTATCGTGCTGCTGACCGAGGCCCATGAATTGGCCGAAGCGGTGTGGACCCACAAGCGCCGCCGCGAGTTCCTACCCGTTGAGGGAGCTTCACCCTACCGGCCCAAGGTGTCGATCCACGTGCCTTGCTACAACGAGCCGCCCGAGATGGTCAAACAGACCCTCGATGCCCTGGCCGCCCTCGACTACCCGGACTACGAAGTCCTGATTATCGACAACAACACCAAGGACCCGGCCGTGTGGGAGCCGGTGCGCGACTACTGCGCCAGCCTGGGCCCGCGCTTCAAGTTCTTCCACGTCGCGCCCCTGGCCGGGTTCAAGGGCGGCGCGCTGAATTACCTGATCCCCCACACCGCCGCAGATGCGCAGGTGATCGCGGTAATCGATTCCGACTACTGCGTACACCCCGACTGGCTCAAGCACATGGTCCCGCACTTCGCCGACCCGCAGATCGCGGTGGTGCAGTCGCCCCAGGACTACCGCGACGCCCACGAGAGCACCTTCAAAAAGCTCTGCTACGCCGAGTACAAGGGGTTTTTCCATATCGGCATGGTCACCCGCAACGACCGCGACGCGATCATCCAGCACGGCACCATGACCATGACCCGCCGTTCGGTGCTCGAAGAATTGGGCTGGGCCGACTGGTGCATCTGCGAAGACGCGGAGTTGGGCCTGCGGGTGTTCGAGAAAGGCCTGTCGGCGGCCTACTCCCACACCAGCTACGGCCAGGGCCTGATGCCCGACACCTTTATCGACTTCAAGAAACAGCGTTTTCGCTGGGCCTATGGCGCGATCCAAATCATCAAACGCCACAGCGCCAGCCTGCTGCGCGGCCAGGGCAGCGAACTGACCCGCGGCCAGCGCTATCACTTCCTCGCCGGGTGGCTGCCGTGGGTGGCCGATGGCATGAACATTTTCTTCACCGCCGGTGCCCTGCTGTGGTCGGCGGCGATGATTATCGTGCCGCACCGGGTCGACCCACCGCTGCTGATCTTTGCCATCCCGCCGCTGGCGCTATTCGTATTCAAGGTGGGCAAGATCCTGTTCCTCTACCGCCGCGCGGTGGGGGTGGACCTCAAGGACGCGTGCTGCGCAGCCCTGGCCGGGTTGGCGTTGTCCCACACCATCGCCAAAGCGGTGCTGTATGGTTTTTTCACCCGCAGTATTCCGTTTATTCGCACGCCCAAGAACGCCGCCACCCACGGCTTCTGGCGGGCGATCTCGGAGGCCCGCGAGGAGCTGTTCATCATGCTGCTGTTGTGGGGCGCGGCGCTGGGCATCTGCCTGGTGCAAGGCCTGCCGGGCAATGACATGCGCTTCTGGGTGGCCATGCTGCTGGTGCAATCGCTGCCGTACCTGGCGGCGCTGGTCATGGCGTTTCTCTCATCCCTGCCCAAACCTGGGCCGGCGAGCGCATAAAACCACCGAACGGCGGCCAGTGGCCGCTGTTTTGCTATAAGATTACGGCCCTTTGTGCGCCTCGCCCCCAAGGCCTGCCCGCTGCCACAGCGAGGCGCCAGCGGTTTTATTCAGCCTTGTGCCCATACCCTGTTTCCCGGAGTTCTCCATGACGGCCCACGCCGACCTTTCGCCCACCCTGCAACTCGCCTGTGACCTGATCCGCCGCCCGTCCGTGACGCCGGTCGACGCTGACTGCCAGAAGCTGATGATGCAGCGCCTGGGCGATGCCGGTTTCCAGTTGGAGCCGATGCGCATCGAGGATGTGGATAACTTCTGGGCCAGCCACGGCAAGCACGATGGCCCGGTGCTGTGTTTCGCCGGCCACACCGACGTGGTGCCCACCGGCCCGGTACAGGCCTGGCAGACCGACCCGTTCGACGCAGTGATCGACGAGCACGGCATGCTCTGCGGGCGCGGCGCGGCGGACATGAAGGGCAGCCTGGCGGCCATGACCGTGGCCGCCGAGCGGTTTGTGGGCGACTACCCGGACCACCGGGGCAAAGTCACCTTCCTGATTACCAGCGATGAAGAAGGCCCGGCCCACCACGGCACCAAAGCCGTGGTCGAACGCCTGGCCGCGCGCAAGGAACGCCTGGACTGGTGCATCGTCGGCGAGCCGTCGAGCACCACCCTGGTGGGTGATGTGGTCAAGAATGGCCGGCGCGGCTCCCTCGGCGCCCGCCTCACGGTGCGCGGTGTGCAGGGCCACGTCGCCTACCCACACCTGGCGAAGAACCCGATCCACCTCGCCACCCCAGCCCTGGCGCAATTGGCCGCCGAGCATTGGGACAATGGCAATGCGTTCTTTCCGCCCACCAGTTTCCAGATCTCCAACCTCAACTCCGGCACCGGCGCCACCAACGTGATCCCCGGTGAACTGGTGGCGGTGTTCAACTTCCGCTTCTCCACCGAGTCCACAGTCGAAGGCCTGCAAAAACGCGTTGCCGATATCCTCGACCAACATGGCCTGGACTGGCACGTGGACTGGGCGTTGTCGGGCCTGCCATTCCTCACCGAACCGGGCGCGCTGCTCGACGCGGTGTCGGCGAGCATCAAGCAGGTCACCGGCCGCGACACCCAGGCCTCCACCAGCGGCGGCACCTCGGACGGGCGCTTCATCGCCACCATGGGCACGCAAGTGGTGGAACTGGGCCCGGTCAACGCGACCATCCACCAGATCAACGAGCGGGTTCTGGCCAGCGACCTCGACGTGCTGACCGAAATCTACTACCAGACCCTCGTCAAGTTGCTCGCCTGATGCTCACCTGCCCTATCTGCACCGCGCCGCTGGCCGAGGTCGACAACGGCGTCGCCTGCCCCGCCGGGCACCGCTTCGACCGCGCCCGCCAGGGTTACCTGAACCTGCTGCCGGTGCAGCACAAAAACAGCCGCGACCCGGGCGATAACCTGGCGATGGTCGAGGCGCGCCGCGACTTCCTCAACGCTGGGCATTACGCCCCGGTGGCCAAACGCCTGGCGCAACTGGCCGCCGAGCGCGCCCCCCGGCGCTGGCTCGACATCGGTTGCGGCGAGGGTTACTACACCGCGCAAATCGCCGATGCCCTGCTGCGCGCCGACGGCTATGCCCTGGATATCTCCAAGGAAGCCGTCAAACGTGCGTGCAAGCGCAACCCGACGCTGACCTGGTTGATCGCCAGCATGGCCCGCGTGCCGCTGGCGGACGCCAGTTGCCAGTTCCTGGCCAGCGTGTTCAGCCCCCTCGACTGGCAAGAAGCCAAGCGCCTGCTCAGCCCCGGCGGCGGCCTGATGAAAGTCGGCCCCACCCGCGGCCACCTGATGGAGCTGCGCGAGCGCCTGTACGACGAAGTGCGCGAGTACACCGACGACAAGCACCTGGCCCTGGTGCCCGAGGGCATGAGCCTGCAACACAGCGAAACCCTGGAATTCAAGCTGCACCTGGCCAACCCCCAGGACCGCGCCAACCTGCTGGCCATGACGCCCCACGGCTGGCGTGCCAGCGCCGAGCGCCGCGCCGAGGTCATCGACCAGGTGGCGCCGTTCGAGGTCACCGTGTCGATGCGCTACGATTACTTCGTTTTGTCTTAACCCCTAAATTCAAGGGCCCGGGCCGTTGCCTGGGCACGCAAAATCCGCGAGTGGATTTTTCAGACCCGCAGTGAGGACGTCCATGCGCCAACCCGATATCGAGATTTACCTCAAAGACACTGACACCGACTACAAGGCCATCGCCGCGTGGCTCGGCGCCGCCCTGGGGCCGTGCACCGACTGGGTGCAAAAAGGCCAGACCTACAAATGCCGCGCCGGCAACGTGCCGGTGACCTGGCTGCCCAAAGCCGTGGGCAAGTGGAACAGCCTGCACCTGGACAGCGACCAAACGCCGTGGGACGACGACATCGCCTGCGCCCGTGCCGCGTTCGCCGCGCTGAACATCGAAGTGCGCTGCGCGCCAGGCAGTTGGGTCGAGGAGGAAGGCGAGGAAGCGGCCGACCGCTGGATTCGCATCAGCAGCGACGGTGAAGAAGAAATCACCTGGAAAACGGCCTAACCTCTGCCATTTACCGGCAACCTCTGTGGGAGCGGGCCCTGCCCGCGATAGCGGTGGGTCAGCACTCATTGATGCTGAATGGGCCGCGCTCATCGCGAGCAGGCTCGCTCCCACAGTGGGTAATTGCCTGACCGCGCAAAACTCCACTTCAGTGGAGTTTTTTTTGCCCCGGATTTATGGCTGCAACTGCTGCGGCGTTTCTTCGCCCATGCAGCGCACGGCGCGCTTCTTGTTGTTGACCAGCACACCGGTCAGGCCTTTTTGCTCGGTGTCGAACAACACCAGCACGCCATCGATGCACTGCGCCACTTCGGCGGCCGGTTGCAGGGAGATCTTGTAGTCCTCGCCCGGTTGGGTCTTGAGCATGGTGAAGTCGTTGAGCAGCAGCGCGTCTTCGGGCTTGGCGAAGTGCAGGTAGCCGTAGTACCACAGGCACGCCACGGTGCCGATGATGCTGCAGACACCCGTGATAATCAGGGGGATGGCGTTACGTTCTTCACTCATTGCGGACTCTCTGAAGGTTCAATTGCAGGATTCGTGGGCGGCGGATAGTTCGGCACTTCGGCCAGGCGGCGCAAGCCGTTGAAATGCTGCGGGTCATCCAGGTAACGCAGCATCACGGCGCGCCAGACCGGGTCGGCGAACGTCTGCACGTGGCCACCGCGGGTCAGTTGCAGGACCCTGGGCGGGGGCGCAGCTTGATACAGTCCGATGCCGTTGGAAAGAGGCACGATAGGGTCATCGAGGCTGTGGTAGATCAATTTCGGCACGGTGCCCAGGCGCGGCGCGGCGTAGATCGCACTGTCGGCATCCGGCACCAGCCAAGACAGCGGCACTTGCAGCGGCCACGTCAGCCAGGACGTGCCCAGGGCGAAGCGCCCGACCGCACGGTAGCTGGCCGGCACGCCATCGAGCACCAGGGCCTTGAGCTGGCGCTCGCGCTCGGGGTGCGCGGCCAGGTAATGCACCGCCAGCGCCCCGCCCAGGCTCTGGCCCAGCAGCACCAACGGCTTGCCCTGGACCTCGGGCGCCGCGTCCAGCCAGGCGAACGCGGCGTCAATGTCTTGGTAGATCGCCGGCAAACGCGGCGTGCCCTCGGACACGCCATAGCCGCGGTAGTCCAGCAGCAGCACTTGATAGCCTTGCTCGGGCAGCCACCAACTACCGCCCAGGTGCGCCGCCAGGTTGCCACCATTGCCGTGCAGGTGCAGCACCGTGCCCTTGACCGCCACCCCCGGCTTGGCCGGCAGCCACCAGCCGCGCAGGCGCACGCCATCGGCGGTGGTCAGGTTGACATCGCGGTACGCCAGCCCCGCTTTGGTCGGGGTGAACGGCAGGCCCGGCTCGGGGTAAAACAGCAGCGAGCTGCAACCGCCCAGGGCCAACAACAGGCACAGAATGCCGAGGGTTCTCATCCGGTGACGCCTCGTGAAAGGGGTGGAAAGACAATCGCGTAAAAGCCTCAGCGTTCTCCTGTGAAAACGACGCTGGCGTGGGAGCGGGCTCGCCCCCTCTCACAGACACAAGGAAAAAATCCCACATAGAGCCAGCAAAGAACTCACAGGATATTGGAGTAATCCGCCTCGATCCGGTCCAGGCTCAGGTGGTTGAGGAAGTTGGAGAAGCACATCCACGCCGACAGGGCATTCATGTCGCGGAACTGGTCGGGCAAGTACTTGGGCGGCACCACCAGGCCTTCGTCCACCAATTGGCGCAGGGTACGCATGTCCTCCAGGGTGGTTTTGCCGCAAAACAGCAGCGGCACCTGCTCCAGCTTGCCTTTGCGCACGGCCAACTGAATGTAGTTGTAAACCATGATGAAGCCCTTGAGGTAGGACAAGTCCTTGGTGAACGGCAGGCCATTGGGCACCGAGCCACGGAAAACCCGACTGGCGTTACCGTAGCTTTCCGCCATCTCGAAGCCCTGCTCGCGGAAGAACTCGTACACCTGCAAAAAGTCCGCGCCCTCCTCCACCATGTGGATGGCACGGGTGCGGTTGGTCAGTTTGCGCAAGCGGCTGGGGTAGGAAGCGAAGGTGATGATTTCCATCAGGATCGCCAGGCCTTCCTGGGTCACGGTCGAGGACGGCGGGCCTTTGGACAGGAAGGTGCAGATCGGCTGGTTCTGGCCGTTGAGGGTAGTGCCCACGTGCACCAGGCCTTCGTGGACTTCCAGGGCGCGCACGTCGCGCTCGTTGAACATGGCGTCGGTGCGGATCTTGATGTAGTCGGCGCCGGCCGCCGCGTCCGCGACAATGCCGTCGGACTCGAACACCCGGATGGTTTCCTCGGCCTCGCCAAACACCTTGTTCAGGCGGCTTTGCAGCAGGCTCACGGCTTGCTTGGCGCTGAGCAGCTTGGGTTCGTCCTTGAGGTCGCCGCGCCCGTCGATGTTGTTCAGGTAATCGGACAGCATCAGGCCCAGGTCGGCCAGGGTCGGGTCGCCGGCGTGGAAGGCATCGGAGGCGGCGCCATACAGCTCCTGGGATATCAGGCCGAAATCCTCGGTGCCGCGCGCTTCGAGCATGCGCACCACCATGCGGTATTCCTTGCACATGCGCCGCATGATCTGCCCGACCGGGTTGAACTGGCCCAGTTGCCGGGTGATGTCGCGCTCGATGTTCTGGAACTCCAGCTTGACCTTGCTGGAGTCGAACGCCAGCGGCCGGCCCAGGTAGTAGTCGCGGTCCACGGCGGGCATTTCCTTGCCCTTGCCCTTGAGAAAGCCCCGGCGGATGTTGTCGTCCCACTTCACCGCATCCAGTACGCGGATCGGCGTCTGCGCCATCACGATGCGATCAGACAAGGCGCGTATCGTTTGCTGGTAATCGTCCACCCGAAACTCCTCTGAATGCTTTACGGCTTGGCGTTGGCTGGGCGTTTGTAGCGGGCCACTTCGACAAAGGCGTCGGCGTTGGCCGGGTCATCGAGGTAGGCGAACACCTGCGCCATGGGGCTTTGGACTGCCAGCCCCGGGCCTTGTTCGGTGTCCAGCGGCGCGCCCTTGAGCAGGCCCCGCGCCGCGGCATCGCCGATTGCCTCAAGGTCGAGACTGTAGACCACCAATTCGTGGTCTTCATCGAGTTCAAAGCCTGCCAGGGTGAAACCGCCACCATAGGCGGCGGGCACTTTGCCCCAGGCGTACCAGCGCACATCGTGGCGGGTCACGGTAAAACCGTAGGCTTCGCGCTCCCGGGGGCGGGCCCGGGCGTAACTGACCGCTTGGTATTGGTCCTTGCCGACGCGGCTCAACTCCAGGTTGAGGGGCTCGCCCCAACTGTTCTTGCTGGTCCATTTGCCCAGCAAACCGGCCGGCAGGGCCTGGTGCTCGGCCATCGGTTGGGTGAAGGTCACCAGGCAGCCGCCTAGCAGCATGAAGGCCAGGGTCATCAGCAGCACACGCCAGGTTTTCATTGGTTTCTCCTGATTGACCCCACTCGGCGCCCTAGGCCGAGGCCAGCACCAAGTGCATGTGGCGCTTGAGGATGCCGAGCATTTCTTCTTCGGCTTGTGGCTCAGGGCCATTAAGCAGGCCCTGATACTCCATCCGTCCGATAATCGCCGTCAACACTTTGGCATCCTGCTGTGGCTCACGCGACCCCAGCACCTGGAAAAAATGGCAAGTGCCCTGTAGGAGAATTTGCTGGTGCGAGCGCACCAACAGCGCCAACCGTGGGTTGAGCAGGGCTTCCTGGCGAAACGCCTGCTCGGCCATCAGGTGCTCGCGGCGGGTGTGCAACTGGTGCTGCACGTAGTCGGCGGTCAGCCGCGCGATGTCGTCGGCCAGTTGGCTGCGCGCCGCCACGCTGCCATCGCCAAAGGCGACCATCTCGCGCAGCAGGCCTTCGTTGTTGGCCCACAGCTTGGCCATGAAGGCCGCACTGCGTTCCACGTATTGGGCGAAGGTATCGGTGAGCAGGTCATCGATATCCTTGAAGTAGTAAGTGGTCGCCGACAGCGGCACCGCTGCCTCGGCGGCCACGGCACGGTGGCGTACCGCTCGCACGCCATCGCGCACGACGATGCGCATCGCCGCATCGAGAATGTCCTGCCGACGCTGCTCACTGCCCTGGCGGCTGGGCTTGCGCCCCTGGTACTGAACGCTTTGCGCGACCGCAGTGGCAACGCCAGCTGCACCTTCTTGAGCAATTGCAGGGTTCACGGCAGGTCTTCCTCTTTACGGTCGGATAGGTAACAAGTTGATACGTTTGTTCCATTCAGGCAATAAAAAGCCGCCCGGCAAGGCTGATATCGGCCAAACCAGGCAAACCCTGAACGGCGCTGTAGCAAGCGGGCTTGCTACAGCGCGGGTTGCCTTGGCTGGTTGATATCAGCCCGCTGTAGGCGGCGGGGGTGCAGTCGCGTCAGGCTTGCGGGCGCATGTGCGGGAAGAGGATCACGTCGCGGATCGACGGGGAGTTGGTCAGCAGCATCACCAAGCGGTCGATGCCAATGCCTTCACCGGCGGTCGGCGGCATGCCGTATTCCAGCGCGCGGACGAAATCGGCGTCGTAGTGCATGGCTTCGTCGTCGCCGGCATCCTTGTCGGCCACCTGGGCCATGAAGCGCTCGGCCTGGTCCTCGGCGTCGTTGAGCTCGGAGTAGGCGTTGGCGATTTCACGGCCGCCGATAAACAGCTCGAAGCGGTCGGTGACATTCGGGTTGTCGTCGTTGCGGCGCGCCAGCGGCGAGACTTCAAACGGGTATTGGGTGATGAAGTGCGGCTGTTCCAGCTTGTGCTCCACCAGTTCCTCGAAAATCATCACCTGCAACTTGCCCAGGCCTTCAAAGCCCAGCACCTTGGCGCCGGCCTGCTTGGCGATGGCACGGGCCTTGTCGATGTCGTTGAGGTCATCGGCAGTCAGTTCAGGGTTGTATTTGAGGATCGAGTCGAACACCGACAGGCGCACGAACGGCTCGCCGAAGTGGAACACCTTGTCGCCGTAGGGCACGTCGGTGCTGCCCAGCACCAGTTGCGCCAGCTCGCGGAACAGTTCTTCGGTCAGGTCCATGTTGTCTTCGTAGTCGGCGTAGGCCTGGTAGAACTCCAACATGGTGAATTCGGGGTTGTGGCGGGTCGAGACACCTTCGTTGCGGAAGTTGCGGTTGATCTCGAAGACCTTCTCGAAACCACCGACCACCAGGCGCTTGAGGTACAGCTCGGGGGCGATGCGCAGGAACATTTCCATGTCCAGGGCATTGTGGTGAGTCTCGAACGGCTTGGCCGCCGCACCGCCGGGGATGGTTTGCAGCATGGGCGTCTCGACTTCAAGGAAGTCGCGGGCCATCAGGAAACTGCGGATGTGGGCGATCACTTGCGAGCGCACGCGGAAGGTCTGGCGTACTTCTTCGTTGACGATCAGGTCAACGTAGCGCTGGCGGTAGCGCTGCTCGGTGTCGGAGAGGCCGTGGTGCTTGTCCGGCAGCGGGCGCAGGGATTTGGTGAGCAGGCGCACGCTGGTCATTTCCACGTACAGGTCGCCCTTGCCGGAACGGGCCAGGGTGCCTTCGGCGGCAATGATGTCGCCCAGGTCCCAGGTTTTCACCGCGGCCAGGGTTTCTTCGGGCAGGGTCTTGCGGTTGACGTAGACCTGGATACGCCCGGTCATGTCCTGGATCACCATGAACGAGCCACGGTTGAGCATGATGCGACCTGCCACCTTGACCGGAATCGCCGCTTCGGCCAGTTCTTCCTTGGTCTTGTCGGCGTACTGCTTCTGCAAGTCTTCGCAGTAGGCGTCGCGACGGAAGTCGTTGGGGAAGGCGTTGCCCTTGGCGCGCTCGGCCGCAAGCTTTTCCTTGCGCAGGGCGATCAGGGAGTTTTCTTCCTGTTGCAGGGCTTGGTCGAGTTGTTGGTCGCTCATGTCTTTAAAGATTCCATCACAGGTTCGTTGCCCCCAGCCTGCGGCTGGGGATCGCGGGCAAGCCCGCTCCCACAGGGAGCGCGCCATGCCCCGTATTGCGGACTTACAGGCCTTGTTTGAGGCTGGCGATCAGGTATTCGTCGATATCGCCGTCGAGCACTTTGTCGCAGTCGCTGCGCTCGATGTTGGTGCGCAGGTCTTTGATGCGCGAAGCGTCCAGCACGTACGAGCGGATCTGGTGGCCCCAGCCGATATCGGACTTGGTTTCTTCCAGAGCCTGAGACGCGGCGTTGCGCTTTTGCACTTCCTGCTCATACAAACGGGCCCGCAGCATTTTCATGGCGGTGTCTTTGTTCGCATGCTGGGAACGTTCGTTCTGGCAGCTGACCACGGTGTTGGTCGGTACGTGGGTGATACGCACGGCCGAGTCGGTGGTGTTCACGTGCTGGCCACCGGCGCCGGAGGAACGATAGGTATCGATCCGCAGGTCGGAGGGGTTGATGTCGATTTCGATGTTGTCGTCGATTTCCGGCGACACGAACACGGCCGAGAACGAGGTGTGGCGACGGTTGCCGGAGTCATACGGGCTCTTGCGCACCAAGCGGTGCACGCCGATCTCGGTACGCAACCAGCCAAAGGCGTATTCGCCCTTGATGTGCACGGTGGCGCCCTTGATCCCGGCGACTTCGCCGGCGGACAGTTCCATGATCGTGGCGTCGAAGCCACGCTTGTCGGCCCAGCGCAGGTACATGCGCAGCAGGATGTTGGCCCAGTCCTGGGCCTCGGTGCCGCCGGAACCAGCCTGGATATCCAGGTAGGCGTTGTTGGCGTCCATCTCACCGCTGAACATGCGACGGAATTCGAGTTTTTCCAGGGACTCGCGCAGGCGCTCGACTTCGGCGGCTACGTCATCGACGGCAGCCTGGTCTTCTTCCTCGGCGGACATCAGCAGCAGGTCCTTGGCATCGGCCAGGCCACTGTGCATTTCATCCAGGGTTTCTACGATCTGCGCCAGCATCGAACGCTCGCGCCCCAGTTCCTGGGCGTAGGTTGGGTTGTTCCAGACACTCGGATCTTCAAGCTCGCGATTGACCTCGGTCAGGCGCTCATGCTTTTGATCGTAGTCAAAGATACCCCCGAATAGTTTCGGAGCGCTCGGACAGGTCCTTGATACTGTTAAGGATCGGGTTGATTTCCATGGCAGGCAGCACTCGTTGGCGAACTTTTGAAAGCCGGCGAGTATAAACGCAATCAGCCCACAGCGGCAGCCCGCCTGGCAGCCGACAGGCAAATCAATCGGCCACAAGCGCACGGTGCCCGTCGTCAATGCCTTGGGCGGCAAACAGCCCGCTGCGGCTCGAACACCTACAGCAACTTCCCTGCTTATTCGCAGTAAGCAGATACGCTGCTGCATATGTAGGAAACAATAACCCGCACTAGAAGACACTTCGCACAATAACCGTTATTGCACTAAACCCAGGTTTTTCCTAACACTATTCAGGCAAGCAATAACACCCGCCAACAATCAGGAAAAAGTTGCGCATAACAACTACTGCCTATTTTCTGACTTACTCAACGGAGGAAAATAAAAGTGTTCGACATCAACCAACACCGACACAATTATTTCTACAACCTTGAAACCGTGATTGACGGCATCATTCCCGATGCGCTGTGCGACACCCTCAGAGAACGGGCCAACGCTATTATCCAGGCCAATAAAGTTGACCTGGTTCGGCATGAAAGCCTGGGCACCGATGCCGTATCGGACTTGGGGGGCGCTTATAACCATCACATCTTCAAGGGCAGCGATATCCGTCAGCACTTTCCCGAACTCAACGCGGTGTATCACTCGCTGGTACCGCTGATAAGCCTTATCACCCACACGGACACCGTGGTGTCGCCCTACCCGGCATCGGATATCAATATAAAAGCCTACCCGCCCGGCGGCGGAACCCTGGGGCTGCATTACGACACCAACGGCATCACGGTATTGCTGTTCCTGACCACCAACCATGAAGCGCCGTTGCGCATGCAGGTCGAACGCTCCCACCCGAGCAAGAAGCAACCCTGGGTCGAACACCGCAAGATCTTCGCCAAGAAGGGTTCACTGCTGGTCATGCAGGGGCGCAAAAGCCTTCACGACAGCGAGCCCACGGTGACCGAACAGAAGCTCTCGGTGGTGTACAACTACTACGAGCGCCACGACACCTACCGCCACGAAGACTTCGATAATTTCGTCTACTACGGCATCAAGCCCAAGACCCTGGAACCCGAGCAGACCGCCTAGGCGATACCAGCACTGCACTGGGCGCCAGCGGCTCATCGCCGGCGCCGCGTCTAACCACAACCTGTGGAACCTTGCATGAAGTTAAAAAAAATCGATCTGTTGGCCGGCGTATTGGTGACCGTGATCTGGGGCTGTAACTTTTCCGTGATCGGCCTGGGGCTCAAGTCCCTCGACCCTTTTCTACTGACCCTGCTCAGGTTTTTCCTCTGCGCCATACCCCTGGCCCTGTTCATCAAGAAGCCGCCGAACATCGGTTACCGCACCTTGGCGTTATATGGCGTGCTGTTTGGCGCCGGGTTGTGGTGGGTGGTCAACTTTGCCATGTATAACGGCCTGTCGCCGGGCATGTCTTCGGTGTTCTTGCAGTTCAGTGCGTTTTTTACCATCGTGCTAAGTAGTCTATTTCTTAAAGAAAAGATTAACGCCGTGCACGGGGCCGGTATGTTACTTGCCGGTGCCGGGTTATTGATGATGTTGTACTTGGCCGAACAATCGTCCACCACGACGGGGATCTTGTTGGTATTGTTGGCGGCACTTTCCTGGTCGCTGTGTAACCTAATCGTCAAAGTCAAAAAACCGCAGAACATGATCGCGTTTATTGTCTGGTCGAGTTTATTTTCGGTGCCGGCGATTTTAATCATGACCCTGTTTGCCGAAGGGTTGCGCCCATTTCGCAATTTGCTCGACGACTTCACTTGGGGTGCGGGCTTTTCGCTGTTTTTCCAGAGTTACATCACCACGATCCTGGGCTACTGGGTGTGGAACAACTTGATGAAACACTACCCCGCGTCGCTGGTCGCACCGTTGTCGCTGATCGTTCCGGTGTCGGGGGTGCTCACCTCCTACCTGTTTTTCGATGAGCGCCTGAGCCCCGCCCAAGGGCTGGCGATTGCGCTGGTGCTGATCGGCATTGCGATCTTCATCAATTCAGAGCGGATTGCCCGGCGCTTTATCAAGGCCACGCCCGGCACCGCCTCGCCCCTGTGAGTGCCGCACGGCAGCCACAGGGCGGGCGGTCACTCAACGCCCACCCGGTTGCGGCCGTTGTGCTTGGCCAGGTACAGGCCCTTGTCCGCCGCCGAGATCAGCTGCCGGCAATCGCTGCCCTGCTGTGGGGTGATGGTGGACAGGCCGATGCTGATGGTCAGGCTCGCGCCTTCGGTGGGGGCGATGTGGGGGATTTTCAGGGCGGCGACGGTCTGGCGCAGTTTTTCCGCCACCAGGCGCGCACCGCCGGGCGAGGTGTTGGGCAGCACCAGCACGAACTCTTCGCCGCCGTAGCGGGCCGGCAGGTCCGAGGGGCGGCTGCTGGCATCGCGAATGGCCAAGGCCACTTTGCGCAGGGCTTCGTCGCCCTCCAGGTGGCCGAAGGTGTCGTTGTAGGTTTTGAAGTAGTCGACGTCGATCATCAGCAGCGACAACTGGGTCTGGTCGCGCATGGCGCGGCGCCATTCCAGTTCCAGGTATTCGTCGAAGTGGCGGCGGTTGGACAGCCCGGTCAAGCCGTCGGAGTTCATCAAGCGTTGCAGCACCAGGTTGGTGTCGAGCAACTGCTGCTGGCTGACCCGCAGCGCCCGGTACGCGGCGTCACGCTGCAACAGGGTCATGAAGGAGCGCGAGTGATAGCGGATGCGTGCCACCAGTTCGATGTTGTCCGGCAGCTTGACCAGGTAATCGTTGGCCCCGGCCGCGAAGGCCGCGCTTTTAATCATCGGGTCTTCCTTGGTGGAGAGCACGATGATGGGGATGTCCTTGGTGGCCGGGTGGTTGCGGTACTCGCGCACCAGGCTCAGGCCGTCCAGGCCGGGCATGACCAGGTCCTGGAGGATCACCGTGGGCTTGATGCGAATCGCCTGGGCAATGGCCTGGTGGGGGTCAGAGCAGAAGTGAAAGTCGATGTTCTCTTCATTGGCCAGCCCACGCCGCACAGCTTCGCCGATCATCGCTTGGTCATCGACTAACAACACCATGGCGGCATTTTCATCGTTCTTGAATTCGTCGAGCTGTAAGTTATGCATGTGCGGTCACCTGAAAGACTACGTGGCCAAAAAAGCAGTAATTGTCGGTCATTGGGCAAATATCTCCAGCAAACGTGGGGCGATCCTGTCCAGCGGGCAGATCTCCACGGCGGCGTCGATGGCGGCGGCAGCCTTGGGCATGCCATACACCGCGCAACTGTTCTGGTCCTGGGCGATGGTCAGGTAGCCCTGCTGGCGCATCAACTTGAGCCCTTGGGCGCCGTCGCGGCCCATGCCGGTAAGCAAGACACCCACGGCATCGCCGTTCCAGTAACTGGCGACGCTCTCGAAAAACACGTCGATGGACGGCCGGTAGATCTCGTTGACCGGCTCGGCGGTGTAAGCCAGGGTGCCGTTTTTCAATAAGCGGATATGGTGGTTGGTGCCGGCCAGCAGCACGGTGCCGGGTTGCGGCGGCTCGCCCTCGCGGGCCAGGCGCACCGTCAGGCCCGAGGCGCTGCTCAGCCATTCGGCCATGCCTTGGGCGAACACCTGGTCCACGTGCTGCACCAGCACGATGGCGGCGGGAAAGTTGGCCGGCAAGCCCTTGAGCAAGATTTCCAGGGCTGCCGGGCCACCCGCCGACGAGCCGATGGCCACCAGGCTCTGGCGCTGCACCATGGTGCGCAGGGGCTTGGGCTCGGCGCGCACGCGGCTGCCGCTCTGCCCCACCAGCCAACCGATATTGAAGATCTTGCGCAGCAGCGGCGCGGCGGCCTCCTTGGCATTGCCGCCGCCGATGGCCGGTGTATCGACCACATCCAGCGCGCCGTGGCCCATGGCCTCGAATACGCGGTGGACATTCTGCTGGCGATCGACGGTGACGATGACGATGGCGCACGGGGTTTCGGCCATGATCCGCCGCGTGGCTTCCACGCCGTCCATCACCGGCATTATCAGGTCCATCAGGATCAGGTCTGGGGTCAGCTCGGCGCAGCGCTGCACCGCTTCCTGGCCATTGCTGGCCACCCACACCACTTCATGGGCGGGCTCGAAGGCCAAGGCGCGGCGCAGGGCCTCGATGGCCATGGGCATATCGTTGACGATGGCGATTTTCATGCGTGGGCTCCTCCGATGAGCTCAACCACAGCATCGAGCAGGGCGTCGTCATGGAAGCTGGCTTTGGCTAGATAGTAGTCGGCCCCAGCGTCCAGTCCACGGCGACGGTCTTCTTCACGGTCCTTGTACGACACCACCATCACCGGCAGTGACTGCAAACGGTTGTCGCGGCGCAGCAGGGTAACCAGCTCGATGCCGTCCATGCGCGGCATGTCGATGTCGGTAATCAGCAGGTCGAAGTTCTCCGAACGCAGGGCGTTCCAGCCGTCCATGCCATCGACCGCCACCGCTACGTCGTAACCGCGGTTGAGCAGCAACTTGCGCTGCAACTCGCGCACGGTGAGGGAGTCATCCACCACCAGCACGCGCTTGCGTGCCACTTGGGCCACGTGTTGGCTGTGGCGGGCGATGCGTTCCAGGCGCCCGGTGTTGAGCAGTTTGTCCACCGAACGCAGCATGTCTTCGACATCAACGATCAGCACCACCGAGCCATCGTCCAGCAGCGCCCCGGCGGAAATGTCCTGGACCTTGCCCAGACGATCGTCCAGGGGCAGCACCACCAGGGTGCGTTCGCCGATAAAGCGTTCCACCGCCACCCCATACACCGCATCGCGCTCGCGGATTACCACGACCTTGAGTGTTTGCGCGGCGTTTTGCGCGGCCGGGCGTTGCAACAGCTGGCTGGCGGCCACCAGGCCGACATGGCGGCCTTCGTGCCAGAAATGCTGGCGGCCTTCGACCTGCACGATGTCGTCCGGCTCCAGGTCGCACATGCGTTCGATGTGGGCCAGCGGAAAGGCGTAGGCCTCCTCGCCCACTTCCACCACCAGGCTGCGCACCACCGAGAGGGTCAGCGGCACTTCCAGGTGGAAGCGGCTGCCCTGCCCCGTGGTCTGCTCCAGCACCACCGCACCGCGCAGTTGGCGCACCATGTGCTGCACCGCGTCCAGGCCGACGCCGCGCCCGGACAGCTCGGTGACCTTGTCCCGCAGGCTGAAACCCGGCAGGAACAGGAAGGTCAGCAGCTCTTCTTCGCTCAACTGGGCGGCGGTTTCGGCCGGGGACAACTGGCGCTCGATGATGCTGCGGCGCACCCGGTCCAGGTCGACACCGTTACCGTCGTCACTCAGTTGCAGCACCAGCAGCCCGGCCTGGTGGGAAGCGCGCAGGCGGATCAGGCCTTCGGCGGGTTTGCCGGCCAGCAGGCGCTGCTCGGGCATTTCGATGCCATGATCCACCGCATTGCGCAGCAAATGGGTCAGAGGCGCTTCGAGTTTCTCCAGCACGTCACGGTCGACCTGGGTTTTTTCCCCTTCGATCTCCAGGCGCACTTGCTTGCCCAGGCTGCGGCCCAGGTCGCGGACCATACGCACCTGCCCCGCCAGCACATCGGCGAAGGGCCGCATGCGGCAGGCCAGGGCCGTGTCATAGAGCACCTGGGCGCGTTGGCTGGCCTGCCAGCCGAACTCATCCAGCTCGGCGGCCTGTTCGGCCAGCAGTTGCTGGGATTCGGCGAGCATGCGCCGGGCATCGCTGAGCACTCCCTGGGCTTCGAGGCTCAGTTCGTGTTCCTTGAGGTGTACGTTGAGGCTTTCCAGGGCGCGCAGGCCGTTGTTCTGCATGCGCTTGAGGCGCTGCAACCCGGTCAGCCAGGGCTTGAGGCGCTGGGTTTCGACCAGGGATTTGCTCGACAAATCCAGCAGGCTGTTGAGCCGCTCGGCGGTCACCCGCAACACCCGCTCGCCGCCCTCGGTGACGGTGCGCGTGCCACGGCCCCGCTCCACCGTGGGCGCCGGCATCTGCGCTTCGCGCAGCAGGGTATCGAGTACCGGCGCCTCGGGGGGTGGTTCGCTGGGTTCCGGCGCCGCGGGCACCGTGGACACTGTGGGCGGCGCGGGCACGGGGGCGGCGGCCGGGTCGAGCAGGCGCTCCATCAGGCCCACATAGGCCTCGATATCCGCTGGCGCAAGGCTATTGCCCGGCGTGGCGATGCGCATCAGGTAATCGGTGCCTTGCAGCAAGGCGTCGATGTGCTCCGGGCGCAGCAGCAGGCGCCCTTCCTGGGCACTGACCAGGCAATCTTCCATCACGTGGGCGACGCTGACCCCGGCGTCCACGCCGACGATCCGCGCCGCGCCCTTGAGGGAGTGGGCGGCGCGCATGCAGGCTTCGAGCTGGTCGGCCTGGGTCGGGTTGCGTTCCAGGGCCAGCAGCCCGGCGTTGAGAACCTGGGTCTGGGCGTCGGCTTCCAGGCTGAAGAGTTCCAGCAACGAGGCGTCGCGCATCTGATCGGGGGTCATGTCAGGCTCCGGGTCACGGCGGCCAGCAGTTGTTCTTCATCGAGCCAGCGCAGGCTGCGGCCCTTGAAAGGCAGCACGCCACGGGTGTACTTGGCGCTGGCCTGGGGGCCGGGCACCGAGGCGGCGTCGAGGGCGTGCTGGTCGATGGCGTGGATGCCATCCACCTCATCCACCGGCACCACCACCGGGCCACCGTGGGCGGCGATGATAAGCATGCGCGGCGTCACCCGCCCGCCGGCTGAGGCCACGGGGGCGGGGTCCAGCCCCAGCAGCTCCACCAGCGACAGGCACGCCACCAGCGCACCGCGCACATTGGCCACGCCGAGCAAGGCCCGCGAACGCTGGTGCGGCAGGGAGTGAATGGGTTGCTGCGGCGCCACTTCCACCAGGCAACGGGTCACCAGGCCCAGCCACTCTTCGCCCAGGCGGAACATCAACAGCGAGCGGGTGACGACGTCGGCTTCCTGCTCGGCGCCGGCGTGGTGGTCTTCCTGTTGCAGGGTGTAGCGGTCGAGCAGGCGCGTGGCGGCGGCCGAATACACCGCGCAGTTGCGGCAATGGATATGGTCGGCCAGCAAGGGGCAGGTTTTGTCGCCATGGATGCCGATACGGTTCCAGCAGTCATCGATGGCCTGGGCATCGGCGCAGGTGACGTTCAACGCAGCGGATTGACTCATCGTTTACGCTCACTGTCGGCGCCGCGCTCACTGCGCGCGGCACGTTGCTGCAATCGGCGGGCCCCCGCCTCGTCGCCCTGGGAAGCCAACAGGGCGGCCAAGTGCATCAGGGCTTCGGCGTGTTGCGGGTCCAGGTACAAGGCCTTGCGGTAAAAGCCCTGGGCCTGCAGCGCGCTACCGGCCACGTCGCTGAGCAGGCCGAGCCAGTAGAACACCTGGGCCACCGGCTCGTGGCTGCGCAAATACTGTTCACAGGCGCGCTGCGCTTCGCTGCTTTTCCCTTCATTGGCCAGGGCAGCGATGGTGGCGAGCAAGGCCTGGGCATCGCTGGCCGGGGCCACAGGTTTACTCACCGGGCTGGCGGGCGCGCTGCTGATAAAGGGCCGCGCCCGCACAGGCAAGGGTGCCGGGGCGCGAATCGGCGGCGGCACCGGCAAGGGTGTGGGCACAAAGCGGGGTGCAGGTTCCACGGCGGTGTGGCGGCTGAAGGCAAAAGACTGGGCAATGCCAATCGAACGCATGCCCAAACGCCCCAGCAGGCTGCCTTCGGCCGGGCCGATGAACAGCACGCCGTCGGTGTGGGTCAGGCGCTTGAGCACCTCGAACACCTGCTGCTGGGTGGGCTGGTCGAAGTAGATCAGCAGGTTGCGGCAGAACACGAAATCAAAGGGCGCTTCATTGGCCAGCAAGGTCGGGTCGAGCACGTTGCCCACGTTCAGCGCCACTTGCTCGCGCACCCGCGCACTGAGCTGGTAGCCGTCCGCCCCGGCGCTGAAGTAGCGCTCGCGAAAATCCCCCAGTTGCCCACGGAACGAGTTCTTGCCGTACACCGCGCGCTTGGCCCGCTCCACCGACAGCGGGCTGACATCCAGGCCCTGAACCTTGAACTGATGGGGCGCCAGCCCCGCATCGAACAGCGCCATGGCGATGGAGTACGGCTCCTCGCCCGTGGAACACGGCAGGCTGAGGATGCGCAGCGCACGCATGTTGTTCAGCTCGCCCAAGCGCTTGAGGGCCAGTTTGCCCAGGGCGGCGAAGGATTCGGGGTAACGGAAGAACCAGGTTTCGGGGACGATCACCGCTTCGATCAACGCCTGCTGCTCGTCCCGCGAGCCCTGCAAGCGTTGCCAATACTGGTCGCTGCTCAGGCCCTCGGCCGCCAGGCTGCGCTGGCGCACGGCGCGCTCGATGATTGCCGGGCCGACGGACGCCACGTCCAGGCCGATGCGCTCTTTGAGGAAGTCGAAAAACCGCTGGTCGCTGCTCATGGCTGCGCCTCCAACGGATCGAGGCCCGTTGCCTGCGCGGGGA
This sequence comes from Pseudomonas sp. MF08875, assembly GCF_059862525.1. Taxonomy (NCBI): domain Bacteria; kingdom Pseudomonadati; phylum Pseudomonadota; class Gammaproteobacteria; order Pseudomonadales; family Pseudomonadaceae; genus Pseudomonas; species Pseudomonas sp. MF08875. The sequence continues at coordinate 124,318 of NZ_JCBCUW010000003.1, read as the reverse complement.
ACAACAGCCCCCGCACGTCGTCATCCAGCAGGTCGGCGACACGGATCCATTGCACCAGGCCCTCTTCGTCCTGGCGCACCGGGCCCAGGTAGCGGGCAGCGGGGTTGTCCAGGCCATAGGGCTGGAAGTCTGCCGGGTTGCAGCGCAGGGTATCGGTGGCCTGTTCGAGCACCAGCCCCAGCACTTGGCCGGGGCGGTAGTTGACCAGCACCCAGCGCGTGCTGGTGCGCGCCTGGGCCGGGTGGCCGAAGGCCAGGGCACTGAGGTCGATCACCGGCACCACCACACCGCGATGGCCGAACACCCCGGCGACCCAGGCCGGGGCCCGGGCGATAGGCTTGAGCGGCAGGCGCGGGAGCACTTCCAGCACCTCGGTGGCCTTGAGGGCAAAGCGTTCGTTGGCAATGCGAAACAACAGGAACAGCGCCGCGCTGGCGCCCTGTTTGAGCGCGCTCTGGCTCATCAGACTTTGAAACGCGAGACGCCGCTGCGCAGCCCCACCGCGACCTGGCTCAACTCGTCGATGGCGAAACTGGCCTGGCGCAGGGATTCCACGGTCTGGCTGCTGGCATCGCCCAGTTGCACCAGCGCATGGTTGATCTGCTCGGCGCCGGTGGCCTGGGCCTGCATGCCTTCATTGACCATCAGCACCCGCGGCGCCAGGGCCTGGACCTGATGAATGATCTGCGACAGTTGCTCGCCCACCTGCTGCACCTCGGACATGCCGCGGCGCACCTCTTCGGAGAACTTGTCCATGCCCATTACCCCGGCCGACACCGCCGACTGGATCTCGCGCACCATTTGCTCGATGTCGTAGGTGGCGACGGCGGTCTGGTCCGCCAGGCGTCGCACTTCGGTGGCGACCACGGCAAAACCGCGGCCGTACTCACCGGCCTTTTCGGCCTCGATGGCGGCGTTGAGGGACAACAGGTTGGTTTGGTCGGCGACCTTGACGATGGTCACCACCACTTGGTTGATGTTGCCGGCCTTCTCGTTGAGGATCGCCAACTTGGCGTTGACCAGGTCGGCGGCGCCCATCACCGAGTGCATGGTGTCTTCCATGCGCGCCAGGCCCTGTTGGCCGGAGCCGGCCAACACCGAGGCTTGGTCGGCGGCGGTGGAGACTTCGGTCATGGTGCGGACCAAGTCTCGGGAAGTGGCAGCGATCTCCCGGGAAGTAGCGCCGATTTCCGTGGTCGTGGCCGCCGTTTCGGTGGCGGTGGCCTGTTGCTGCTTGGAGGTGGCAGCGATTTCCGTCACCGAAGTGGTGACCTGCACCGATGAGCGCTGGGCCTGGGACACCAGGGCCGTGAGCTCGGCCATCATGTCGTTGAAGCCGGTTTCCACGGCGTTGAATTCGTCCTTGCGCGCCAGGTCCAGGCGCCCGCTGAGGTCGCCGGTGCGCATCACGTCGAGGATTTCTACGATGCGCTTCATCGGCGCCATGATGGTGCGCATCAGCAGCCAACCGCACAGGCCGGCGGCGATCACCGCCAGCAGCAGGGAAACGCCCATGCTCACTTTGGCGGCGGTGACTGCATCGCCAATGGCATTGGTGGCGCTGGTGGCCGACTCGCGGTTGTGGTCGATGACCCCGTTCAGATGCTGGCGCCCGGCTACCCAGGCGGGGGTCAATTCGTTGTCCAACGCCGCGCGGGCCTGGTCGTAGGCCTTGGCTTCGTACAGCGCCAGCACATTGTTCAGGGCTTTGTTGAAGGCCTGGTGGCGCTGCTCGAATTCATCGAAGGAGGCTTTGTCGAGCGCATCGAAAATGGTGCCGTGATAGTTGGCGATTTCCTGGTTCAGCCGCGCCTCGAAACTGGCGTAGGCGGCCTTGTCGGCCGGGGTCAGTTCGCGGCGGTCGGACAGGCCGACAATCTGCTGGGTCAGCACGTAGCTGTCGACCCAGGCGCTGCGGATCATCGAGCTGTAATAGACCCCCGGCACCGCGTCGGCGCGGACCATTTCTTCGCTGGACTCGATCTTCAACAGGCGGGAATACGAGACCACCACCATCAACAGCATGATGGCAATGATTACCGCAAAGCTCGCCAAAATGCGTTGGCGCAACGTCCAGTTCTTCACAGTCAGTCCTCGGGGGGCGTTCAAATGGGGGGGAGTATAGCCGAGGCGGTGCCATCATTAAGCACGCGGATGTGTGGTGGCGCAAAAGTCCGCACAAAAAACCTGGAATAGGCTCTGGATCGGGGGTTTGGTCGGGGTTTAGGCGTTTTTTTAAGGTGCCGATACGGCCCTGCGGGAGGGGGTAATGGCCATTGCCAGGCCATTAATGGGCCAGAAGCCCTGATGCGGGTGTTGTGGTAGCAAGCGGGCTTGCCCGCTTGCTACACAAGGGGTCAGGCAGAGGCCTGGCGTACCTGTTTTTCCAGTTCGGCCTTGAGCCCCGGTTCCAGCTTGAGCTGGCGGGCCAGTTCGTCGAGGTAGGACTTTTCCATGAAGCTTTCTTCGTCCACCAGCATCACGCTGGCGATGTACATCTCGGCGGCCATTTCCGGGGTGCTGGCGGCGCGGGCGACGTCGACGGGGTCCAGGGGTTTGTTGAGCTCGGCGTGCAGCCAGTGTTGCAGCTCCTGGTCGTTGTCCAGCTTGGTGAACTCACCTTCGATCAGCGCACGTTCGCGCTCATCCACATGGCCATCGGCCTTGGCCGCCGCCACCAGGGCCTTGAGGATCGCCTGGCTGTGCTGCTCCACCTGGGCGGCGGGCAAGCGGTCGAGGGTCTGGGGCTCGTTGCGCGGGGCCGTGCCCTGCTGGGCCTGCCAGTTGCCGTAGGCCTTGTAGGCCAGCACGCCGAGGGCGGCGAGGCCGCCGTAAGTCAGGGCCTTGCCGCCAAACTTGCGGGCTTTTTTGTTGCCCAGCAAAAGGCCCATGGCGCCCGCCGCCAACGCCCCGCCGCCCGCGCCGGAGAGCAGGCCACCCAAGCCTCCCGAGCCACCGAGCAAACCGCCCAGCGCACCTTTGTCGGCACCTTTGTTCTGGGTGCCGCCCGCTTTGTTCTGCAGCATGTCCTGGCCGGACTTGAGCAGTTGATCGAGCAATCCACGGGTGTTCATTTGTTGCCTCCAATAAATGGGATTAGCCGGAACAATAAGGCCATCAGCGTAGAGCTAAGTGCCCTTCGACAGTTTTCAAGAGTACTTCCAGATGTTGCTTACCCCTTGACGAGCCGGCAGGCGGTGATCCTCGGCTTTCTAAAAAAAAGATATAGACTCGAGCAAATCTATAAAAACGCCTAACCGGTAAACCCCATGATGACCCTGCGCCAGATCCGTCACTTCATCGCCGTGGCCGAAACCGGCTCCATCTCGGCCGCCGCCCAAGCGGTGTATATCTCCCAGTCCACCCTGACCCTGGCTATCCAGCAGCTGGAGCAGGAAATCGGCGTGACCCTGTTCAACCGCCACGCCAAAGGCATGACCCTGACCCACCAGGGCCATCAGTTTTTGCGCCAGGCCCACTTGATCCTGGCCACCGTGGACAACGCCAAGCGCAGCCTGCAACAGAGCACCGACCAGGTGGCCGGGCAACTGATCGTCGGCGTCACCAGCCTGGTGGCCGGTTACTACCTGGCAGACCTGCTCACCCGCTTTCAGCGCGCCTACCCCAACGTGGAAATCCGCGTGATGGAAGACGAGCGGCCCTACATCGAGCACTTGTTGGTGAGCGGCGAAATCGACGTGGGGGTGCTGATCCTGTCCAACCTGGAAGACCGCCACGCCTTGCAGACCGAGGTGCTGACCCACTCGCCCCATCGCCTGTGGCTGCCGGCCCAGCACCCGCTGCTGGAGCGCGACAGCATCAACCTGGCGGATGTGGCCCGCGAGCCGCTGATCCAGTTAAACGTCGATGAAATGGACCGCAACGCCCAACGCATGTGGGCCGCCGCCAGCCTGCAACCGCGCATCACCCTGCGCACCGCCTCCACCGAAGCGGTACGCAGCCTGGTGGCGGCGGGCCTCGGCGTGTCAGTGCAACCGGACATGACTTACCGCCCCTGGTCGCTGGAGGGCGACATCATCGAGGCGCGGCCCCTGGCCGACCTCAACCAAACCCTGGACGTCGGCCTGGCCTGGCGCCGGGGCACGGCGCGCCCGGCCCTGGTGGACCCCTTCCTGACCGTGGCCCGCGAACAACCCCATACCGGGCGCAAGCCATCTATTTAATCGAATGCCACCTTCGGTATTTAGTATTTGTCGACCTCACGCCCGACCTCTAGTCTCAGCGAACCCAAATAAGAAAGGTCGGGCGCACCCAGCGGGAAGCCCCAATGACCGTACAAAAAAAGAGAACCTCCAAGATGGCTGGCGCGCAGACGCAACTGTCCACCGCATTGCTGATCGACGGCGAACTGGTCCAGGGCCAGGGCGTGGCCGAGCCGATCCTCAACCCCGCCACCGGGGAGGTGCTGACGCGCATCGCCGAGGCCAGCACCGAACAGGTCGAAAGCGCCGTACTGGCCGCCCACCGCGCCTTCGCCGGATGGTCGCGGACCACGCCGCAACAGCGCTCCAATATTCTGCTGGCGATAGCCGGGGCCATCGAAAAACACGCCGACCACCTCGCCCGCCTCGAAGCCCTCAATTGCGGCAAGCCCCTGCACCTGGCGCGCCAGGACGATTTGAACGCCACCGTGGACGTGTTCCGCTTTTTTGCCGGTGCGGTGCGCTGCCAAACCGGGCAACTGAGCGGCGAATACCTGCCGGGCTACACCAGCATGGTGCGCCGCGACCCCATTGGCGTGGTCGCCTCGATTGCACCGTGGAACTACCCGATCATGATGGCCGCGTGGAAAATCGCCCCGGCCCTGGCCGCCGGCAACACCCTGGTGTTCAAGCCGTCGGAACACACGCCGCTGTCGATCCTGGCCCTGGCGCCGACCCTGGCCGAGCTGCTGCCGCGCGGGGTCATCAACATCATCTGCGGCGGTGGCGAAGGCGTGGGCAGCCACTTGGTCAGCCACCCGAAAGTGCGCATGGTGTCGCTGACCGGCGATATCGTCACTGGCCAGAAAATCCTCCAGGCCGCAGCCAAAACCCTCAAACGCACGCACCTGGAGCTGGGCGGCAAGGCGCCGGTGATCGTCTGCGACGACGCCGACCTGCAAGCGGTGGTCGAGGGTGTACGCAGCTACGGCTACTACAACGCCGGGCAAGACTGCACCGCCGCGTGCCGCATCTACGCCCAAGCCGGCATCCATGACCGCCTCGTCGCCGAACTGGGCGCAGCGGTCAGCAGCCTGCGCTTTGCCGGCAAGCGCGACGCCGACAACGAAATCGGCCCGCTCATCAGCACCCGCCAGCGCGACCGCGTGGCCAGTTTCGTCGAACGTGCCCTGAACCAGCCCCATATCGAGCGGGTGACCGGCGCGGCGGTGCACTCCGGTGCCGGGTTCTACTACCAGCCCACGCTGCTGGCCGGGTGCAAGCAAGGCGACGAAATCGTCCAGCGCGAAGTGTTCGGGCCGGTGGTGACGGTGACCCGTTTCGATGAACTGGCACAGGCCGTGGACTGGGCCAACGATTCGGAATACGGCCTGGCGTCGTCGGTGTGGACGCAGAACCTGGACAAAGCCATGCAAGTGGCCGCCCGCCTGCAATACGGCTGCACCTGGATCAACAGCCACTTCATGCTCGTCAGCGAAATGCCCCACGGCGGCCTGAAACGCTCCGGCTACGGCAAGGATTTGTCCAGCGACTCATTACAGGACTACAGCGTGGTCAGGCACATCATGGCCCGCCATGGTGGGCAGTTGTGAACGGCAAGTTTCAAGCGGCAAGCCGATGCGGGCGGCCCTTGTTCGTGCCGCTTGCCGCTTAAAGCTTGCCGCTCGCCCCTAAGAGCTACGCTTCAACAACCCACAATAACTACAACCGCCGAGGGAATCCCATGTTCGCGCACAAGACCGCACTGCTCAGTGCACTCACCACCGCGTTGCTGGCCAGCGCCAGCCTGCAGGCCGCCGAACCGCTCAAGGCTTTGGGTGCGGGCGAGGGGCAGTTGGATATCGTCGCCTGGCCCGGCTATATCGAGCGCGGCGAAAGCGACAAGGCCTACGACTGGGTCACCGGGTTCGAGAAGGAAACCGGCTGCAAGGTCAACGTCAAGACCGCCGCCACCTCCGATGAGATGGTCAGCCTGATGGCCAAGGGCGGCTACGACCTGGTCACCGCCTCGGGCGACGCCTCGCTGCGCCTGATCGTCGGCAAGCGGGTGCAGCCGATCAACACCGCGCTCATCCCCAACTGGAAAAACCTCGACCCACGTCTCAAGGACGCGCCCTGGTATGTGGTCGGCCAGCAGACCTTCGGCACCCCGTACCAGTGGGGCCCCAACGTGCTGATGTACAACACCGACGTGTTCAAGCAGGCGCCAACCAGTTGGAACGTGCTGTTCGAGGCCCAGAACCTGCCCGACGGCAAGGCCAACAAGGGCCGCGTGCAGGCCTATGACGGGCCGATCTACATCGCCGATGCGGCGCTGTACCTCAAGTCGGCCAAGCCGGAGCTGGGCATCCAGAGCCCCTATGAGCTGACCGAAACCCAGTACCAGGCTGTGCTCGAACTGCTGCGCGCCCAGCAACCGCTGATCCACCGCTACTGGCACGACACCACGGTGCAGATGAGCGATTTCAAGAACGAAGGGGTGGTGGCCTCCAGCGCCTGGCCGTATCAGGTCAACGGCCTGATAAACGAAAAGCAGCCGATTGCTTCCACCATTCCCAAGGAAGGTGCCACCGGTTGGGCCGACACCACCATGCTCCACGCCGAGGCCAAGCACCCGACCTGCGCCTACAAGTGGATGGACTGGTCGTTGCAACCCAAGGTACAGGGTGACGTGGCGGCGTGGTTCGGCTCCCTGCCGGCGGTGCCCGCTGCGTGCAGCGCCAGCGAACTGCTGGGCGGCGAAGGGTGCAAGACCAACGGTTTCGACCAGTTCGACCAGATCGCCTTCTGGAAAACCCCACAGGCCGAGGGCGGCAAGTTCGTGCCCTACAGCCGCTGGACCCAGGACTACATTGCGATCATGGGCGGTAGATAAATACTGCTGCCCTTGTGGGAGCGAGCCTGCTCGCGATAGCGATCCGAGACTCATGATCGATATCGACGGCTACACCGCCATCACGAGCAGGCTCGCTCCCACAGAAGGGCTGCACCGGTAGGGATACCGTGCCTCCCCACATCACGTTCGACCAACGCCTTGTTTTTTCAGAAGTCCAGGCAGGGCCGCTGCGACGGCCCGCGCCTTTTTGGAGCACCGCACCATGACGCTTGCAGTCCAATTCACCCAGGTTTCCCGACAGTTCGGCGAAGTCAAAGCCGTCGACCGGGTTTGCATCGATATCCAGGACGGCGAGTTCTTTTCCATGCTCGGCCCCTCCGGCTCGGGCAAGACCACCTGCCTGCGCCTGATTGCCGGGTTCGAGCAGCCCAGTGCCGGTTCCATCCGCATCCACGGCGAAGAAGCCGCCGGGTTGCCGCCGTACCAGCGCGACGTCAACACCGTGTTCCAGGATTACGCCCTGTTCCCCCACATGAACGTGCGTGACAACGTGGCCTACGGCCTCAAGGTCAAGGGCGTGGCCAAGGCCGAACGCCTGGCCCGGGCCGAGGAAGCCCTGGGCATGGTGGCCCTGGGCGGCTATGGCGAGCGCAAACCGGTGCAACTGTCCGGCGGCCAGCGCCAGCGTGTGGCCCTGGCCCGCGCCCTGGTCAACCGCCCCCGCGTCTTGCTGCTGGACGAACCCCTCGGCGCGCTGGACCTGAAACTGCGCGAACAAATGCAAAGCGAGCTGAAAAAGCTCCAGCGCCAACTGGGCATCACCTTCATTTTCGTCACCCACGACCAGACCGAAGCGCTGTCGATGTCCGACCGCGTGGCGGTGTTCAACAAGGGCCGCATCGAGCAGGTGGACACCCCGCGCAACCTCTACATGAAACCGGCCACGCCTTTCGTCGCCGAGTTCGTCGGCACCTCCAACGTGATCCGTGGCGAACTGGCCCAGCGCCTGAGCGGCAGCGCCCAACCGTTTTCGATCCGCCCCGAGCACGTGCGCTTTGCCGAGGGCCCGTTGGGCGCCGGCGAGGTGCAAGTGCGCGGCGTGCTCCACGACATCCAATACCAGGGCAGCGCCACCCGCTATGAGTTGAAACTGGACAACGGCCAGGCCCTGAACATCAGCCAGGCCAACACCCAGTGGCTGGACACCACGGCCCGCCATGCGGTCGGCCAGCCCCTCAGCGCGCGCTGGGCCCGTGAAGCCATGGTGACGCTGCGCGACACCGACGCAGGCGAGGTATGACATGAGCCTGGCCCTGACCCAACCGCCGCTGCGCCGGTTTTCCAACCTGCTGTACCGCAAGCCCAACCTGTACCTGTCGCTGCTGCTGGTGCCGCCGCTGATCTGGTTCGGCGCGATCTACCTCGGCTCGCTGCTGACCCTGCTGTGGCAAGGTTTCTACACCTTCGACGACTTCACCATGGCCGTTACCCCGGACCTGACCCTGGGCAACTTCGCCGCGCTGTTCCAGCCGTCGAACTTCGACATCATCCTGCGCACCCTGAGCATGGCCATCGTGGTCTCCCTGGCCAGCGCCGCCCTCGCCTTCCCCATCGCCTACTACATGGCGCGCTACACCACGGGCAAGACCAAGGCGTTTTTCTACATCGCGGTGATGATGCCGATGTGGGCCAGCTACATCGTCAAGGCCTACGCCTGGACCCTGCTGCTGGCCAAGGGCGGCGTGGCGCAGTGGTTCGTCGAGCACCTGGGGCTCACGCCGGTGTTGCAGTTCATCCTGGGCATCCCGGGTGTGGGCGGCAGCACCCTGTCCACCTCGCACCTGGGGCGTTTCATGGTGTTCGTCTACATCTGGCTGCCGTTCATGATCCTGCCGATCCAGGCCTCCCTGGAACGCCTGCCGCCGTCCCTGCTGCAAGCCTCGGCCGACCTGGGCGCCAAGCCGCGCCAGACCTTCATGCAAGTGATCCTGCCGCTGTCGATCCCGGGCATCGCCGCCGGCTCGATCTTCACCTTCTCCCTGACCCTGGGCGACTTCATCGTGCCGCAACTGGTAGGCCCGCCGGGCTACTTCGTCGGCAGCATGGTCTACGCCCAGCAGGGCGCCATCGGCAACATGCCCATGGCAGCGGCCTTCACCCTGGTGCCGATCGTGCTGATCGCCATCTACCTGTCCATCGTCAAACGCCTGGGGGCCTTCGATGCACTCTGAAAAATCTTCCTGGGGCCTGAAGATCGCGGCCTGGGGCGGGTTGGTGTTCTTGCACTTCCCGATCCTGATTATCTTTCTCTACGCCTTTAACACCGAAGAAGCGGCGTTCAGCTTCCCGCCCCAGGGCCTGACCCTGAAGTGGTTCAGCGTGGCCTTCTCGCGCCCGGACGTGCTCGAAGCCATCAAGCTGTCATTGCAAATCGCCGCCATCGCCACCCTGATCGCCATGGTGCTCGGCACACTGGCCTCGGCGGCGCTGTATCGCCGGGACTTCTTCGGCAAACAGGGCATCTCGCTGATGCTGATCCTGCCCATCGCATTGCCGGGGATCATCACCGGTATCGCCCTGCTGGCGACCTTCAAGACCCTGGGCATCGAGCCGGGGATGTTCACCATCATCGTCGGCCACGCGACCTTCTGCGTGGTGATCGTCTACAACAACGTCATCGCCCGCCTGCGCCGCACCTCCCATAGCCTGATCGAGGCCTCCATGGACCTGGGCGCCGACGGCTGGCAGACCTTCCGCTACATCATCCTGCCCAACCTCGGCTCGGCTTTGCTGGCCGGCGGCATGCTGGCGTTTGCCCTGTCGTTCGACGAAATCATCGTCACCACCTTCACCGCCGGCCACGAACGCACCCTGCCGCTGTGGCTGCTCAACCAACTGAGCCGCCCGCGCGACGTACCGGTGACCAACGTGGTGGCGATGCTGGTGATGCTGGTCACCATGATCCCCATCCTGGGCGCCTATTACCTGACACGCGGCGGTGAAAGCGTGGCGGGCAGCGGCGGGAAGTAAGCCTTGGCGCGCCTTGCTCCCACGCACCGACAAAAAGAAAAACTCAGCTTTGAAAAGGACCGCACCATGCAAACCAAACTCCTGATTAACGGCCAACTCGTCGCCGGCGAAGGCCCGGCCCAAGCGGTGCTCAACCCGGCCCTGGGCCAGGTGCTGGTGGAAATTGCCGAAGCCAGCGAAGCCCAAGTCGATGCCGCCGTGCGCGCCGCCGACGCGGCGTTCGAGGGCTGGTCGCAAACCCCGCCCAAGGACCGCGCCCTGTTGCTGCTCAAACTGGCCGACGCCATCGAGGCCCACGGCGCGGAACTGGCGAAGCTGGAGTCGGACAACTGTGGCAAGCCCTACAGCGCCGCCCTCAACGACGAGATCCCGGCCATTGCCGACGTGTTCCGCTTCTTCGCCGGCGCCAGCCGCTGCATGGGCGGTTCGGCCGGTGGCGAATACCTGGCCGGCCACACCTCGATGATCCGCCGCGACCCGGTGGGCGTGATCGCCTCCATCGCGCCGTGGAACTACCCGCTGATGATGGTCGCCTGGAAAATCGCCCCGGCCCTGGCCGCCGGTAATACCGTGGTGCTCAAGCCGTCGGAACAAACCCCGTTGACCGCCCTGCGCCTGGCGCAACTGGCGGCGGATATTTTCCCTGCCGGCGTACTCAACCTGGTGTTTGGCCGTGGGCCAACGGTGGGCAGCCCTCTGGTGAACCACCCCAAAGTGCGCATGGTGTCGCTGACCGGCTCCATCGCCACGGGGGCAAACATCATTTCCAGCACCGCCGACAGCGTCAAACGGATGCACATGGAACTGGGCGGCAAGGCGCCGGTGCTGATCTTCAACGACGCCGACATCGATGCCGCCGTCGAAGGCATCCGCACCTTCGGTTTCTACAACGCCGGGCAAGACTGCACCGCCGCGTGCCGCATCTACGCCCAGGCCGAGATCTACGACGCGTTCGTCGAGAAGCTCGGCGCGGCGGTGGCCAGCCTCAAGTACGGCCTACAGGATGACCCGGCCACCGAGCTGGGGCCGCTGATTACCGCCCAACACCGCGACCGCGTGGCCGGGTTTGTCGAGCGGGCCGTGGCCCAGCCCCACATCCGCCTCATTACCGGCGGCAAAGCCGTGGCCGGCGACGGCTTCTTCTTCGAGCCCACGGTGCTGGCCGACGCCCAGCAGGACGACGAAATCGTGCGCCGCGAAGTGTTCGGCCCGGTGGTTTCGGTGACCCGCTTCAACGACGAAGCGCAAGTGCTGGCCTGGGCCAACGATTCGGACTACGGCCTCGCCTCGTCGGTATGGACCGCCGACGTCGGCCGCGCCCATCGCCTCGCCGCGCGCCTGCAATACGGCTGCACCTGGGTCAACACACACTTTATGCTGGTCAGCGAAATGCCCCACGGCGGTCAGAAACTGTCCGGTTACGGCAAGGATATGTCCATGTATGGGCTGGAGGACTACACCACGGTGCGCCATGTGATGTTCAAGCACTGAGCCCGCAAAACCTGCCCAGAAACCTGTTCTGTGGGAGCGTTCCCACAGACTGGCATGCCCTGCCTTGCGCCCGCTGTCCCATAAGAAAACACCTCAGGAATCCCCATGGATATCACCCGTCGCGACTTCCTCAACGGCGTCGCCATCACCGTCGCCGCCGGCATGACCCCGCTGCAATTGCTGCAAGCCGCCCCCGACGGGCGCTATTACCCGCCCGCCCTCACTGGGCTGCGGGGCAGCCATGTCGGCTCGTTCGAAATCGCCCACCAAATGGGCTGGGATAAGAAAGTGTTCAACACCGATCACCTGCCCGTCAGCGAGGATTACGACCTGGTGGTGGTCGGCGGGGGCCTGAGTGGATTGTCGGCGGCCTGGTTCTACCGGGAGAAACACCCCCACGCACGCATTCTGATCCTGGAAAACCACGACGACTTCGGCGGCCACGCCAAGCGCAACGAATTCCAGGCCGGCGGGCGCACGATCATCGGCTACGGCGGCAGCGAGGCCTTCCAGTCGCCTAATCACCTGTACAGCGCCGAGGTCAACGGCCTGCTGAAAAAACTCGGGGTCGATATCAAGCGTTTTGAAACCGCGTTCGACCGCCCGTTCTATCCCAGCCTCGGCCTGTCGCGGGGGGTGTTCTTCGACAAGGAAAACTTCGGCGAAGACAAACTGGTCAGCGGCGACCCGACGCCCATGGTCGCCGACGACATCGCCCCGGATCAGTTACACGCCCGCAGCCTGCACGACTTCATCAACGACTTCCCGCTGCCGCAAAGCGACCGCGACGCCCTGATCGCCCTGCACACCGCGCCGCGGGATTACCTCGCCGGCAAAACCCAGGAAGAGAAAACCGCGCACCTGGAAAGCACCAGTTATCGCGACTTTTTACTCAAGGACGTAGGCCTGACCCCGGCCGCCGTGAAGTACTTCCAGAGCCGCACCAACGATTTCATGGCCCTGAGCATCGATGCCGTGGCGGCGTATGACGCCTACAACGTCGGTTTCCCCGGTTTCAGCGCGATGAACCTAGAGCCCATCAGCGAAGAAGCCCAGGCGGAAATGGAAGAGCCCTACATCTACCACTTCCCCGACGGCAATGCGTCCCTGGCGCGGTTGTTGGTGCGCAGCCTGATTCCCACCGTGGCCCCGGGCCATGACATGGAAGACATCGTCCTCGCGCCGTTCGACTACGCCAAACTCGACCAGCCCAAGGCCCCGGTGCGCCTGCGCCTCAACAGCACGGTGGTCAGCGTGCGCAATGTCGGCGCCGGCGTGCATATCGGCTACAGCCGCGGCGGGCAACTGAGCCAGGTGCGGGGCAAGCGTTGCATCATGGCCTGCTACAACATGGTCATTCCCTACCTGCTGCGCGACCTCCCCGCCGACCAGGCCCACGCCTTAAGCCAGAACGTGAAGTTCCCGCTGGTGTACACCAAGGTGTTGATCCGCAACTGGGAGGCGTGGCGCAACCTGGGTGTGCATGAGATCTACGCTGCGACCCAGCCCTACAGCCGCATCAAGCTCGACTACCCGGTGAGCATGGGCGGCTACGAACACCCGCGTGACCCGAGCCAGCCCATTGGCCTGCACATGGTCTACGTGCCCACCAGCCCCACCAGCGGCATGACCGCCCGCGACCAGGCCCGCGCCGGCCGTGGCCGCCTCTACGGGCAAACTTTCGAGGTGCTCGAAGCGCAACTGCGCGACCAACTGCAACGCATGCTCGGGCCGGGCGGCTTCGACCACCAGAACGACATCCTGAGCATCACCGTCAACCGTTGGTCCCACGGCTACGCGTACTTCTCCAACAGCCTCTATGACGATGCCGACGAAAGCGAAAAATGGATGAACCTGGCACGCCAGCCTGTCGGCAATGTGAGCATCGCCAACTCGGATGCGGCCTGGAGCGCCTACGCCCACGCGGCCATCGATGAAGCACACCGAGCGGTGGAGGAAGTGGGCTAACCGCCCACCGGTCCCCTAAGGGCCGTGGCTGGCCTACACCTACTGTGTGAACAGGCTTGTGTGGTGTGGGCGGGGCTTGTTTTTTCCTCTGTGGGCGGGATTTTTCTTCTGTGGGAGCGAACCTGCTCGCGATGGCGGCATTCCAGCCGCCACAAGTGCATCGCCTGTCCTGGCCTCATCGCGGGCCGGGCCCGCTCCCACAGGGTGGGTAGGATTTTTCTCTCATCTGGGGGCGGGATTTTTCTTCTGTGGGAGCGAGCCTGCTCGCGATGGCGGCATTCCAGCCGCCACAAGTGCATCGCCTGTCCTGGCCTCATCGCGGGCCGGGCCCGCTCCCACAGGGGGAGCGGGGGTTTGCCGTGCTAAAACCGTGAGACGCTGCGCATCGCATCCACCAGGTAGCGCATGGCGGTGCGGTCGGCCTCGGACAAGGTTCGGTATTGCTCCACCAACTTCAACTCTTCTGAACTCAAGCGCCGGGTGCGGCGCGTCAGGCCCAGGCCCGAGAGAAAACCCAACAACCTGACTGCGCTCTGTTCTTTTGCCATGGACGATGTCCCTCTGCATTCGGAATAACTTCAGACACTTCATCGCCCTGCGTCCCTTTTCAGCAGCGGCTGTCCCTGTGCCGCTGTTTGAAACCTTCCGGCTTAAGGGCTGAAGCCGGTGATGGGCTTAAGAATAGAAAGTTTTTTCAGATCGTGAGAATTTTTTAGAGTAATTAGTCAAAAAACTTCCCAGCGGTTTTTTCACCCTAAACAATCACCGTGATCCGCTACCATCGCGCACCCACGCCACTCATCCCCACAAGGACGTTACTGATGACCGGCCCCCTCCCCCCTGCGACGCGCCTGCACACGGTCGATGCCCTGCGCGGTTTTGCCCTGTTGGGCATTCTGGCAGTCAATGTGTGGGCGTTTGCCGACCCGATGTACGGCACCGGCGCCACCAGCCTGTTTTACGCCAGCCCCCTCGACCACGTGCTGCGGGTGCTCACCAGCACCCTGGTGGAAACCAAGTTCTACCTGCTGTTCTCCTTCCTGTTCGGCTACAGCTTCACCTTACAAATGGCCAGCGCCGAGCGGGCGGGCGCGGCGTTCGTGCCGCGCATGCTGCGCCGGCAACTGGGTTTGCTGGTGCTGGGGGTGCTCCATGGCGTGCTGTTGTTCCATGGCGAAATCCTCACCATTTACGCCGTGCTGGGCCTGGTGCTGCTGGCCGCGCACCGTGTGCGGCCCAAAACCGCCGTGCTCATCGCCTGCACCTTGCTGTTGACGACGGGGACGGTGTTCATCGTCGCCGGCGCCCTGGCCATCAGCAGCGGCGACCCGTTCGACACGGTGATTACCGCCAGCGATCCCGCCCTTACCGCGTACCGCAACGGGCCGTTGGCGACCCTGGCCTATCACGCCAGCCGTTTTGTGCCGACCCAAGTGTTTTTGTGGATCATCCAGGGCCCCAGCGCCCTGGCGATGTTCCTGCTGGGCTTTGCCGCCGGCCGCCAGCAATTACTGAGCGCCCCAGACCCCGTGCAGCCCTACGCGCGCAGGCTGCTGGCGATTGGCTTGCCCATCGGCCTGCTGGGCGGGTTGTTTTATGGCCTGGTGGAGACGTTCATCCCCGGCGGCGGCCTGGAATTGCTGGCCTTCGGCATCGGCCAATTGAGCGCGCCACTGCTGACGGCGAGCTATGGGCTGCTGATGCTGCGCCTGTTCCGCGGCGCGGGTGGGGAGCCCCTGGTGCGGCACCTGGCGCCGTTGGGGCGGATGTCGTTGAGCAACTACGTGCTGCAATCGGTGGCATTGGGCCTGTTGTTCAGCGGCTATGGCGGGGCGCTTATCGCCGAAATGCCATCACCGTTGCTGCTCGTCTCGGTACTGGTCATTTTCACCGTGCAACTGCGCCTGAGCGCGTGGTGGCTGGCGCGCCACCCTTACGGGCCGCTGGAATGGCTGCTGCGGGCGGTGACGTTGCGGCAAGTGCCGGCATGGCGGCGGGCCTGAAAAAACCCAGCCCCGCTCAACGGAGCAGGGCTGGGGCGTGGCGCAGGGTCAATCCCGCAGGTCGGATTCGTGGATCGGTGAGTCGCGGTGGGTTGCCCGTTGGTACTGCGCCGGCCAGGTGGCTTGGCGGCTGCCCAGGTCATCGTCGGCGTGCAGCGGCCAGTACGGGTCGCGCAGCAGTTCCCGGGCCAGCAGGATGATATCGGCCTGGCAGGTGCGCAGGATGTGCTCGGCCTGAGCCGGCTCGGTAATCAGGCCGACGGTGCCGGTGGCGATACCTGACTCCTTGCGCACCCGCTCGGCAAAGCGCGTCTGGTAGCCCGGGCCGATGGGGATTTCCGCGTTGGCTGCGGTGCCGCCGGAGGACACGTCGATCAAATCCACCCCAAGGGCCTTGAGGCGCCGCGCCAGTTCCACGGTTTCGTCCGGGTTCCAACCGTCCTCGACCCAATCGGTGGCCGAAACCCGCACAAACAGCGGCAGCTCTTGCGGCCACACCTCGCGCACCGCCTCGGTGACTTGCAGCACCAGGCGAATGCGGTTGTCAAACGAGCCACCGTATGAGTCCTGGCGCTGGTTGCTCAGGGGCGAGAGAAATTGGTGCAGCAGGTAACCGTGGGCCGCGTGCACCTCGACTACCTTGAACCCCGCTTCCAGGGCACGTTTGGCGGCCTCGACGAAGGCCTGGATGATCTCGCCGATCTGCCCTTCGCTCAGTTGCACGGGCGCGGTGTGTTCCGGGTCGAAGGCAATGGGCGACGGGCCGACCGGCACCCAGCCCCCGTCCGCCGGTTTGACGCTGCCATGCTTGCCCAACCAGGGCCGGTGGGTGCTGGCCTTACGCCCGGCGTGGGCCAGTTGGATGCCGGCCACGGCACCCTGGGCGGTGATGAACCGGGTGATGCGTTGCAGGGGTTCGATCTGTGCGTCATTCCATAGGCCCAGGTCTTGGGCGGTGATGCGGCCATCGGCGGTGACGGCGGTGGCTTCGGTGAAAATCAGGCCGGCGCCACCCACGGCGCGGCTGCCCAGGTGCACCAGGTGCCAGTCGTTGGCCAGGCCATCAACGCTGGAATACTGGCACATGGGTGACACCGCGATGCGGTTGGGGAGGGTCAGTTGACGCAGGGTATAGGGCTCAAGCAGCAGACTCATGGGGCACCTCTCGATCAGTGGTCAGGCTCCAGGGTTCTGTTTGAATAGTCCGCGAGTGACAAGAAGGGTGCAGCGCCCGCCCCCGCGGGCAAAAAATGAAGGATAGGTCACAAGGCCAATCAAGCAGTGCTTAGAGACTAGTCGACAACCCGCGATGCAGGAGGGTTCGCTTTATCGGTGCGAATCAACGCGGCTCGATGTGGGCGATCATCAGTTGCACACTTTCCTTGCCGCGAAACTCGTTGAGGTCGAGCTTGTAGGCCAGTTCCACCCAATCCACCCGGGCGTTGGCCCAGGCCTGGGGGTCGATGCCAAAAGCGATGCCGTCGATTTTCACCGAGCCACATTCGCTTTTGAGCACCACTTTGAGGTGGCGCTCGCCGACGATGCGTTTTTCCAGCAACTGGAACACCCCGTGGAACAACGGCTCGGGAAAGTGCTGGCCCCAGGGCCCGGCGTCGCGCAGGGCGCGGGCCAGTTCCAGGTTGAACTCGGTCATCGCCAGGGCGCCATCGGTGAGCAGGCGCCCGGTCAGGTCTTCTTCGCGCAGTTGGCGGCGCACTTCGGCGTCGAAGGCCTCGGCGAACAACGGGAAGTTTTCCTGGGGCAGGCTCAGGCCCGCCGCCATGGCGTGGCCGCCGTATTTGCCCATGAGGTCCGGGTGCTGGGCGGCGACGACACTCAGGGCATCGCGGATGTGAAAGCCCTGCACCGAACGCCCGGAGCCTTTGAGCATGCCGTCCCCCGCGTCGGCGAAGGCGATGGTGGGCCGGTGGTAGCGGTCCTTCATACGCGAGGCGAGGATGCCGATCACGCCCTGGTGCCAGTCCGGGTCGAACAGGCACAGGCCGAACGGCATCGATTCCACCGGCAAGTCCTTGAGCTGGGCCAGGGCCTCGCGCTGCATGCCTTGTTCGATGGATTTGCGATCCTTGTTCAGGTCATCGAGTTGCACCGCCATGTCCCGCGCCAACTCCGGGTCGGCGGTGAGCAGGCATTCGATGCCCAGGCTCATGTCGTCCAGGCGCCCCGCCGCGTTCAGGCGCGGGCCGAGGATGAAGCCCAGGTCGGTGGAGGTGATGCGCGACGCCTCGCGCTTGGCCACGTCGAGGATCGCCTTGATGCCCGGGCGGGCGCGCCCGGCGCGGATCCGCTCCAGGCCCTGATGCACCAGGATGCGGTTGTTGGCATCCAGCGGCACCACATCGGCGACGCTGCCCAGGGCCACCAGGTCCAGCAGGTCGCCGATGTTGGGCTGCGCCTGGTTGGCGTAGCGGCCGAGGCTGCGCAGGCGTGCGCGCAGGGCCATCAGCACGTAGAAAATCACCCCGACGCCGGCCAGGGCCTTGCTGGGGAACGCGCAACCGGGTTGGTTGGGGTTGACGATGGCGTCCGCCGCGGGCAACTCCTGGCCGGGCAAGTGGTGGTCGGTGACCAGCACCTTCAAGCCCGCCGCCTTGGCCGCCGCCACGCCTTCGACGCTGGAAATGCCGTTGTCCACGGTTATCAACAGGTGCGGCTCACGGGTCAGCGCCACTTCGACGATTTCCGGGGTCAGGCCGTAGCCGTACTCAAAACGGTTGGGCACCAGGTAATCGACATGGGCCGCCCCCAGCAAACGCAGGCCCAGCAGGCCCACGGTGCTGGCGGTGGCGCCGTCGGCGTCGAAGTCGCCGACGATGAGGATGCGTTGGCGCTCGTCCAGCGCGGTCACCAGCAAATCCACCGCCGCCTCGATGCCCTTGAGCTGTTGGAACGGGATCAACCGCGCCAGGCTCTTGTCCAGCTCAGCCTGGGATTGCACGCCACGGGCGGCGTACAAGCGGGTCAATAGCGGTGGCAGGTCGCCAAGAAACGGCAGGGTGGCGGGCAACGGGCGGGGTTCGATACGCATAGGGCGGTGCAGGCTTCTCGTTATCAGGCAGGGAGCGGCGGTTGGCGAAGGGGCGAGCGATCAGCCGCGTTCGCCCATCAGCCACTGCAACTGGACTTCGTGCTGGCCGCGGTCGTCGGTGACGAAAATCGTCCCTTCGCTAATCATCACGTCCCACTTGATGACGCGGGGCATGTCCTTGGCCAGGGTTTCGAGGACGTCTTCGGGCACGGCGGCGACGTTGACGTTCTTCAGGTTTTTCACCGCGGGGATGACCTTGCCTTCCCATACGCGCAGGCTGCCGTAGGCCAGCAGGCTGGTGCGTTCGGTGCGCCGCGAGCACCAGGTCAGGCGCTCGGCGTCGGGTTGGCCGACTTCGATCCAGTGCAGCACGCGATCATCCAGGCTTTTTTCCCACAAGGCCGGCTCGTCCACTTCCGAAAGGCCACGGCCAAACGACAATTGCTCGTTGTACCAGAAGGCGTAGGCCAGCAGGCGCACGGTCATCCGCGTTTCGGTTTCCGAGGGGTGGCGGGCGATGGTTTGCTTGACGCTTTCGTACACCCCGCGGTCGAGGTCGGTGAGGTTCAGTTCAAACTTGTAGGTCGTGGACGGCTGGGCCATGAACGGGCTTCTTGATACGGGGAAAGGCGGCAAGTCTAACCGATGCGTGAGTCATTCAACGAATCCGTGACGCATCGCCCTTTAGCCGGAATGCCCGGCTATGTTAAAAGGCTGACTTCGCTTAGTCGTTTGTCCTACAGGATCTTTCATGCCGCTTACTGCCAAACCTCTGTCCGGGGTCAAAGTCGTCGAACTCGGCACTTTGATCGCCGGGCCGTTTGCCTCGCGCATCTGCGGCGAATTCGGCGCCGATGTCATCAAGGTGGAATCCCCGGACGGCGGCGACCCGCTGCGCAAATGGCGCAAGCTGTATGAAGGCACGTCGCTGTGGTGGTTCGTGCAGGCGCGCAACAAGAAGTCCCTGACCCTAAACCTCAAGCACCCCGAAGGCCTGGCCATCCTCAAGCAGTTGCTGGGCGAAGCGGACATCCTGATCGAGAACTTCCGCCCTGGCGTATTGGAAAAACTTGGCCTGGGCTGGGACGTGCTCCACGCCCTGAACCCGAAACTGGTGATGGTGCGCCTGTCCGGCTTCGGCCAGACCGGGCCGATGAAGGACCAGCCCGGTTTCGGCGCGGTCGGTGAATCCATGGGCGGGCTGCGCTACATCACCGGGTTCGAGGACCGCCCGCCGGTGCGCACGGGGATTTCCATCGGTGATTCGATTGCTGCCCTGTGGGGCGTGATCGGCGCACTGATGGCGCTGCGACATCGCGAGATGAACGATGGCCAGGGCCAAGTGGTGGACGTGGCGCTGTATGAAGCGATCTTCGCCATGATGGAAAGCATGGTGCCGGAGTTCGATGTGTTCGGTTTTATCCGCGAACGCACCGGCAACATCATGCCGGGCATCACGCCCTCCTCCATCCACACCAGCGCCGACGGCAAGCATGTGCAGATCGGCGCCAATGGCGATGCGATCTTCAAGCGCTTCATGCACACCGTTGGCCGCGACGATTTGGCCAATGACCCGGCGCTGGCCAGCAATGATGGGCGCGACAGCCGCCGCGACGAGCTGTATGGGGTGATTGATCGCTGGGTCAGTGCCTTGCCGCTGGAGACGGTGATCGAGCGCCTGAACCAAGCCGAAGTACCCGCCAGCCGGATCTTCAGCGCCGAGGATATGTTCAGCGACCCGCAGTTCCTGGCCCGGGAAATGTTCCTGCAGGCCAAGCTGCCCGACGGCAAGAACTTCAAGATGCCGGGCATCGTGCCCAAACTTTCCGACACGCCCGGCAGCGCGCAATGGGTGGGCCCGCAACTGGGCGAACACAACAGCCAGATACTGGGTGAGTTGGGTTTCGACGCCGAGCAGATCCGCCGCCTGCATGAAGCAGGAGCCATTTAAACTGGCCAGCCGTTTTCGACCGGCGGCGGCGCGCCTGAACCTGCTGCTGCGGCGCTGCCGGGCGCTGCTGGCGTTCGGCCTGCTGATGGGGCTGTGCGCCATGCCCCAAGCGGCGCAGGCCAAGCAAGTGCTGGTATGGCTGTTACGCGACTTACCGCCGCTGACCATTTTCGAAGGCCCGCAAAAGGGCCGTGGTGTGATCGACCAACTGATGCCCGCGCTGATCGCCAGCCTGCCGGAGTACGAACACAGCATCCTGCGGGTCAACCGCGCCCGCGGCTTGCAGATGCTCCAGGAACCCACTTTCACCTGCGACCCGTCTTTGCTCTGGAGCCAGGAACGGACGCGTTGGATCGCCTATTCCAGCCCCAGCCTGCGGATCATGAGCAACGGTTTGGCGGTGCGTCGGCAAGACCGTGAAGCCCTGGCGCCCTTTATCCAGGACGGCGAAATCGACCTCGCCGCGTTGCTCGCCAGCGATGGCAAAAAACTCGGCGTGGTGGCCGAGCGCAGCTATGGGCAGAACGTCGACCAATGGCTCAAGCAGGCCCCCGCCCAGGCCCTGACGGCGCACTACGGCAATAATGCTTTGGGCAGCCTGCTGCAAATGCAGCGCCTGGGGCGCTTGAGCGCGTTGTTGGGGTATTGGGCAGAGATCCGCTACCAGGCGCAGCAGCAAGGCATCGACCCGGCCGAGTTGAGCTTCTATCCAATCCGCCAGACTCCGCACTATCAATCGCTGCATATCGGCTGCTCGGACACCGAGGAAGGTCGTCAGGTCATCGCCCGCATCAACCAAACCCTGCACACCCTGGACTTGCAACAACTGAGCGAAAGCTACGCCGCGTGGCTAGACACCTCCATGCGCGGCGCCTATCGCGAGGAGATCCGGGGCTTTTTCGCGGCCCCGCCGCAGCCCTGAGAAACGCCGGGCAAAAAGAAACCCCGAGAAGTGGGGAGACGACTCGGGGTTAAACGTGGTCTATCGAGACCAGTACAACAAGCGGCAAACACCGGAGCACAATGTTTGATCCTGCTGTTAAAAACTCTGACTGACTAAAGCTGTGGAAGGTTCCCACAAAAAACCAATCAATTTCCTCTAGCACGGGCCAGATCCGCCGCAGCACTACGCATGGCGGCGATCAGGCAGGGCTCCAAGCGGCCTTCGGCAATCATCAGGTCCCGGTGCAAACCGTCGACCACATCGGTCAGCAAGCGCCGGTCATGCAGTTGCAACTGATTGACCTCCCGTTCAAGCACGATGCCACCGGCGGCATTTCTCAGGGTTACCAAGCAATGGCCCTCGGCGCCGCAGGGTGTCAATGCCACCCGGTAAGGGCTCAAGGCCTCGGACAGTAACAGGCTGATACTTTCCATCTCGTCACCACTCAATAGTCCGGACATGAAATGCCTGAAAGCAGGCTGTTTCTAGATGACCTGCGGCCCGGCGAAAAAGTTCGACGTGCCTGCCAGCCTTGGAAAGGCCAGCATGCTCCGTGAACATGACACAAAGAAAACAGCCCATGGCTTCAACGTTGCACATCCCCGGACTCGATCCAGCCGCCCATCAAGCCGCGCAACTCCCCCTGGGCGCTATAGAACGGCACCGTCCACTGGTAGACATCCAGGGTTCCTTCCCTGAAGGTCAACTGCCGATTGATGAAGCGGGACTTCTGGCTGGCCAACTGTTCGATCAGCTCCCTGTGCAACTGCTCGGCGGTTTCCCGGGGCAGCAGGTCGATATCCGTCAGCAACCGGCCCTTGACCTGGTCCTGGCGCACTGAAAAGCGTTCTTCATAGCTCTTGTTGCACAGCACCAGGCGTGCCTGCTGGTCGCGGACGAAAATCGGCGTGGGGATGGCATTGAGCAGGGCACTCTGGAAAGCCAACTGGTCGCTGAGTTGTTGCTCGGCCTTGAGGCGCAACTGCACCTGCTCGTTGAACCGGCGGCGCCATGCCATCGAGATCAGGAAAAAAGCCCCGGTAACGATCCCGCCCAGGCACAACCACGAGTACAGGCGCTGCCACAGTGATGGTGGGGTCTGCGCGATACCGCCCACCCATTTCTGGCGCATGGCGCGCAACTCGGCGGCCGTGAACGCATCAAGTGCCTTGTTGATGATGCTCAACAGTTGTGGGTGTTTTTTGTGCATCGCCAGGTGATCGGGCTCCCAGATGCCGTCGACGCTATGACCGACCTTGAGCGCCCCGGCCGGATAGAGATAGGCACCGGTTTCGTTTTCGATGGTGGCGTCGACCTCACCGTTCTCGACCAACGCCCTGGCCTCTGCCTGGGTCATGACGGTGTGCAACTTGATGGCCGGGTAATCGAGCTGGATCTTGCGCTCCAGTGCATGCCGGGCAGGCAGCGCCAACCGCTTGCCGGCGAGGTGTTCCAGGGCCTTCGGCTGCGACTCGCCGGCGCGCACCACGAACACCCAGCTCGAACCACCGTAGGCGTGGCTGAAGTTGAGGAATGCCCGGCGCTCCTCGTTGATCGCCAGGGTGGTGCTCATGTCTGCCGTGCCATTTTCCAGCAACTCAAGCATCTGCACCGTTGAGGAAACTTCCTGATGGACAAAACGCAGGCCGGTCAGCAATGAAATGCGGCCAAGAATGTCGTTGTTCAGCCCCGCCCATTCACCGCTTTCATCCTTGAACAGGTACAGCGGATACGGCAATGAAGCCACCACCACTTGCGGGTGTTCGCGGATCCATTGCAACTCGGCGTCGTCCAGGCCCAGAACGTTGCCCACCGCCTGCATGTCGCGACCGAACAGCGACGCCCCCTGGGCCGTTGCCGTGAGCCCCAGGACCCCCAATAAAAACAGCCAGCTCAAGGCTGGCTTAAACCACTCTAAGAACCTCATTTGCACTTTCCTTCACTGTCATTCGCCCGTCCTTTGGGGGGCGAAACTGCGACAAGTGTGGCACGCACAAATGCGAAAGCCCGTCAGGTGACGGGCTTAAAAATGTGACAGTTCTAGTCGGTCAAAGTGGCTTGCCGCGGTTGCCATGCTGACTGACAAAGGCCTGTACGGTTTTCAGGTCGTTGGCCAGAACCGTGCACCTCTCTTCTCGCTCAAACAAATCAGAAAGGTGAGCAGGCAGCTCAAGGGCTTTTCCTACTCCAGCTTTCTCGACAGCCTCAGGGAATTTCACCGGGTGGGCGGTGCCCAAGATCACCATCGGGACATCCAGACTGCGTCGGCACTCACGGGCCGCCCGAACACCGATGGCAGTGTGCGGGTCGAGCAACTCGCCGGTTTGCTCGAAGACATCGGCGATGGTTTCGCAGGTCTGCTCATCGTCCACTGCCAGAGAGTCGAACAGCTTGCGGGTTTCGGTCCACCGGTCCTGTTCGACGCTGAAACCGCCGCCCTGCTTGAAGCTGTCCATCAGGCCGGCCAGCGCCGCGCCATTGCGCCCGTGCATGTCGAACAACAAACGCTCGAAGTTCGACGACACCATGATGTCCATCGACGGCGACAGGGTGGCGTGCAGGGTTTCCTTGACGTACTGATTACCGCTCATGAAGCGGTGCAGGATGTCGTTGCGGTTGGTGGCCACGATCAATTGGTTGATCGGCAGGCCCATGTTGCGGGCCAGATAGCCGGCGAAGATATCGCCGAAGTTGCCGGTCGGCACCGAGAACGCCACCGAGCGCGCCGGGCCGCCCAACTGCAGCGCCGCGTGGAAGTAATAGACGATCTGGGCCATGATCCGCGCCCAGTTGATGGAATTGACCGCCACCAGGCGCGTGCCCTTGAGGAAGCCCTGGTCGGCGAAACTGGCCTTGACCATTTCCTGGCAGTCGTCAAAGTTGCCTTCGATGGCGATGTTGTGGATGTTCTCGCCAAAGAGCGTGGTCATCTGCCGGCGCTGCACTTCCGAGACGCGGTTGTGCGGGTGCAGGATGAAAATGTCGACATTTTCGCAATGCTTGCAGCCTTCGATGGCCGCCGAGCCGGTATCGCCGGAAGTGGCGCCGATGATGACCACTCGCTCGCCGCGCTTTTGCAGCACGTGGTCAAGCAAACGGCCGAGCAGTTGCAGGGCAAAGTCCTTGAACGCCAGGGTGGGGCCGTGGAACAGCTCCAATACCCATTCGTTGCCGTTGAGCTGGCGCAACGGCGCCACGGCGCTGTGGGAAAACACGCCGTAGGTTTCTTCCAGGATCTTTTTGAAGTCGGCGTCGGCAATGCTACCGGTAACGAACGGGCGCATGACCCGGAACGCCAGCTCGTGGTAAGGCAGGCCCGCCCAGGAGGCGATTTCTTCCTGGGTGAAGCGCGGCAGGTTTTCGGGTACGTAAAGACCGCCATCGCTGGCCAGACCGGCCAACAGGACATCTTCGAAATTGAGGGCCGGTGCCTGGCCGCGGGTGCTGATATAGCGCATAAAGGCAAACCTTTGGTTTGGGCTTCAAGCTACAAGCCATAAGCGACAAGTTGAAAGCGACTGTGCTTTAACCTGCAGCTTGCAGCTCGAAACTTGCCGCTGAGTTAGTTCAAGTGTTCGACGCGGATACGTACGACCGGCCCGACCACGCCCTGGAGCGCTTCCAGTGCCCGGATGGCGTCGTTGATGTGCTGTTCCAGCACACGGTGCGTCAGCAGGATCATCGGCACCAGGCCGTCGTGTTCCTCGACTTCCTTCTGCATGATCGATTCGATATTGATGCCGCGCTCCGACAGGATGCTGGCCACCTGGGCCAGTACGCCTGGGTGATCCTTGGCCTGGATGCGCAGGTAGTAGGCACTTTCGCATTCCTCGATCGGCAGGATCGGGTGGGCCGACAGCAGGTCAGGCTGGAACGCCAGGTGCGGCACGCGGTTTTCCGGGTCGCTGGTCATGGCGCGGACCACATCCACCAGGTCGGCGATGACCGAGGAAGCAGTCGGTTCCATGCCGGCGCCGGCGCCGTAGAACAGGGTCGAGCCGCAGGCATCGCCATTGACCATGACCGCGTTCATCACGCCGTTGACGTTGGCGATCAGGCGATCGGCCGGGATCAGCGTCGGGTGCACGCGCAGTTCGATGCCCGCAGGCGTACTGCGGGCGACACCAAGGTGCTTGATGCGGTAGCCCAGGGCTTCGGCGTAGTTCACGTCAGCGGTGGTCAGTTTGGTGATGCCTTCGGTGTAGGCCTTGTCGAACTGCAGCGGCACACCGAATGCGATGGATGCCAGGATGGTCAGCTTGTGGGCGGCATCGATGCCTTCCACATCGAACGTCGGGTCGGCTTCGGCATAGCCAAGGGCCTGGGCTTCGACCAGCACGTCCTCGAAGGTACGACCCTTCTCGCGCATTTCGGTGAGGATGAAGTTGCCTGTGCCGTTGATGATCCCCGCCACCCAGTTGATGCGGTTGGCCGAGAGACCTTCGCGGATCGCCTTGATAACCGGGATACCGCCAGCCACGGCTGCTTCGAAGGCCACGATCACGCCCTTTTCCTGGGCCTTGGCGAAAATCTCGTTGCCGTGCACGGCAATCAGCGCTTTGTTGGCGGTGACCACGTGCTTGCCGTTTTCGATGGCTTTCAACACCAGTTCGCGGGCGATGGTGTAGCCGCCAATCAATTCGATGACGATATCGATTTCAGGGTTGGTGGCGACGGCGAAGACATCGTTGGTAATGGGGGTACCGGTAATCTCGCATTGAGGGTTTGGCGTACGCATGGCAATTTGAGCCACTTCGATTCCACGCCCGGCACGGCGGGCAATCTCCTCGGCGTTACGCTGAAGTACGTTGAAGGTACCGCCACCGACGGTACCTAACCCACAGATGCCTACTTTGACCGGATTCACGCTGAACTCCCCATAAAACGGCCGACTCAAGGTCGGCCGTGGAAAACAGCCGCACACGCGCGGCCCTCTGTTAATGGAACGGCGAACGTTTTCGCCGGGCCATGATCGCCAAGACTCGGCGACGCAAAATTATTTCGCACCCAACGCCAGTTTGGCGATTTGTGGTGCTGGCTGATAGCCCGGAATCACTTGGCCATCGGCCAAAACGATGGCCGGTGTGCCATTAACGCCAATGGACTGACCCAGGGCGAACTGCTTGGAAACCGGATTGACGCACTTGGCTGACTTGATTTCCTTGCCGTCGACCATCTGGTCCATGGCAACTTTCTTGTCCTTGGCACACCACACCGCTTGCAGTTGTTCATCGCCCGGCGAACCGAGGCCCTGGCGCGGGAACGCGACGTAGCGCACTTCGATGCCGCGCTTGTTCAGCTCGGGCACTTCGGCGTGCAGCTTGTGGCAGTACGGGCACGTGGTGTCCGTGAATACGGTGATGTGGGATTTGGTTTCGCCGATCGCCGGGTAGACCACGGTGTCGGCCACGGGAATGCCATTGACCAGTTTGGAAATGCCCAGGCGTTCGGTTTTTTCGGTCAAGTTGACCGGTTTGCCGTCCTTCAACTGGAACAGGTAGCCCTGCATCACGAATTGGCCGTCGGCGCTGGCATAGAGCACACGGCTGCCTTTGAGCTTGACTTCGTACAGGCCGGCCAATGGGCTGGCGGTGATGGTCTCGACCGGCACGTCGAGTTGCAGGTTTTCAAGGCTCTTGCGAATAGCTTGCTCGGCGCTGTTATCGGCCACGGCAAAGGTACTGGCCAACGCAAAGGCTGCGGCGGCGAAAATGTGGGTCAAGCGCATGGGAACTCCTGAAGGCGGACTAGTGAAGCGAGCAAAACACCGCACGCGAACAGCGGTTTTTGACGCCCACTGTGCAAACCGGCAAAGCCTACCACATAAGGCCTGCCAGGCTCAGCCCCGCGGATGATGCTGGGCGTGCATCTCCTGCAACCGTGCCCGCGCCACGTGGGTGTAAATCTGGGTAGTGGACAGGTCACTGTGGCCCAGCAGCATCTGCACCACCCGCAGGTCGGCGCCGTGGTTGAGCAAATGGGTGGCGAAGGCGTGGCGCAGGGTGTGGGGCGACAGCGTCTTGCTGATGCCGGCCACCTGCGCCTGATGCTTGATGCGGTGCCAGAAGGTCTGGCGGGTCATCTGCTCGCCGCGCAGGCTGGGGAATAGCACATCGCTGGGGCGCTCGCCCAACAGCTCCGAGCGCGCACCACGCATGTAGCGCTCAACCCAGACGATCGCCTCTTCGCCCATGGGCACCAGGCGCTCCTTACTGCCCTTGCCCATCACCCGCAGCACGCCCTGGCGCAGGTTGACCTGCTCCAGAGTCAGGCTAATCAGTTCAGTCACCCGCAAACCGCAGGCATAAAGCACCTCCAGCATGGCGCGGTCGCGCTGGCCGATGGCCTGGCTCAGGTCTGGCGCAGCCAACAGGGCCTCCACGTCAGCTTCTGACAGGGACTTGGGCAAAGGACGACCCAGTTGCGGCATATCCACCTGCAACGTCGGGTCAATGGCGATCAATTTTTCCCGCAGCAGGTAGCGATAAAAGCCACGCACCCCCGACAGAAATCGGGCCGTGGAGCGTGGTTTGTAGCCATGCTCCAAGCGCCAGGCCAAATGATCGAGGATCAACTCGCGCCCCGCGCCCGGCAATTCAAGGCCCTGCTCCTGCATCCAGCCATTGAACAGCGCCAGATCGCTGCGATAGGCCTGGCGGGTATTGTCGGACAGACCCTTTTCCAACCACAGGGCATCCAGAAACTGATCTATCAGGGGGTGGTCAATGGCAGGCATGGGCACTCGGGAATCACAACGGGGGCCGGCTACAAAAAAGACGACCGATAGTAATTGGCCGCTAGTCTTTCACAGCCCGCCCTATTCACAAAGCAGAGGCCCCTCAGTCAGCGAACCCGGGCAAGACGGGAACCGGGCGCTTGGCTTCGTCGATGGCGACAAAGCTGAACAAACCGTGGATAGCCTTCTCGCGGCCGTCGCAACTCATGCTTTCGACGAAAACTTCGACTTCTACCTTGAGGCTGGTGTTGCCCACTTTAATCACGCGCCCGATCAACTCAACGATGGAGCCAGCGGGGATGGCGTGATTGAAGTCGATGCGGTCCGTAGACACTGTCACCAGGGGCAAACGGCAAAAACGGGTGGCGGTAATGAACGACACCTCATCCATCCATGCCAAGGCGGTGCCGCCGAACAGGGTGTTGTGGTGGTTGGTGGTGGGCGGGAACACGGCTTTGGTGACGTGGGTGACACTCAGGTCGGTGCGACGCTGGATTTCTTCGAGGCGGGTGGTCATGGGCAAGGGCCTGGATCGGTTTTATGACGGGCAACAAAAAAGCAGCCCGTAGGCTGCTTTTTTCTGCATCGGGAAGCTGGACTTAAGCCAGTTTTTCCTTGATGCGAGCTGCTTTGCCCGACAGGTCGCGCAGGTAGTACAGCTTGGCTTTACGAACATCACCGCGACGCTTGACAGCCATGCTGTCGATTTGCGGGCTGTAGGTTTGGAAAGTACGTTCCACGCCAACACCGTTGGAGATTTTACGAACAGTGAAAGCACTGTTCACACCACGGTTACGCTTGGCGATTACAACGCCCTCGAACGCTTGCAGACGCGAACGGTCGCCTTCCTTCACTTTCACCTGAACGACAATGGTGTCGCCCGGGGCAAAGGTTGGGATCTCTTTGGTCATCTGCTCTGCTTCGAGTGCAAGGATGATTTTGTTAGTCATGCTGTGCTCCTAAGGCAAGTCGTCGGACTTACCATCGATACGTTGTTAACTATCGTCCCGCTCGCGGATGTATTCCTCGAGCAGCTTCTTCTCTTCTCCAGAAAGCGAGCGGCTTTCCAGAAGATCGACGCGTCGTTCATAGGTCCGACCAAGGGACTGCTGTAAACGCCAACGCCGGATGTGTGCGTGATTGCCACTTAGCAATACGTCGGGAACACGCTGATCCGCATACACCTCCGGTCGGGTGTAGTGCGGGCAATCCAGCAAACCATCCGTGAAGGAGTCTTCCTCCGCGGAGTCCGCATGCCCTAAAGCTCCGGGCAGCAGTCGTGTAACCGCATCTATCAGGACCATCGCCGGCAGCTCACCGCCAGACAGGACATAGTCCCCAATCGACCACTCTTCATCGACATGAGCCTCAATAAAGCGCTCGTCAATGCCTTCATAGCGGCCGGCAATCAGGATTAGTGCTTCCTCATTCGCCAGTTCGCGTACCGCCGACTGTTTCAGCTGGCGGCCTTGGGGTGACAGGTAAATTACCTTCGCCGCCTCCCCGGCTGCGGCCTTGGCCTGGACCAGGGCGTCTTCCAGGGGTTTGATCTTCATCACCATGCCCGGGCCACCGCCAAATGGGCGATCGTCCACAGTGTGATGTCGATCTGTGGTGTAGTCTCGCGGATTCCAACAGGTAAGCTGCAACAGCCCCTGTTTCACCGCGCGGCTGGTTATGCCGTACTCGCTGATGGCGGAAAACATCTCGGGAAACAGACTAATAACTTCTACGCGCAGGCTCGCCACGACTAGAAATCCGCGTCCCAATCCACCTTCATCTCACCCGCTGCCAGGTCGACGGCCAACACGCATTGCTCGGTATAGGGCAACAGGCGTTCGCGATCATCCAGGCTGCCAGCGCAAGGCTTGACCACCATTACATCATTGGCGCCGGTTTCCAGAAGATGATCGATTTTTCCCAGCAGTTGCCCGTGAGTATCGATGACCTTCAGACCTTCCAGCTGGTACCAGTAGTACTCGCCGTCGGTCAATTCAGGGAACAGGTTGCGCGGCACGCAGATCTCATAACCGGCCAGAAGACGCGCTTCTTCACGATCATCGAGACCCTTGAGCTTTGCGACCAGGAACTTGTCGTTCCCGCGTCCGCTGACCAGCTCGACCTGTTTGACGCTGCCTTCGCGCTTGAGCGTCCAGGTTTTGTATTCCAACAGGTTTTTAATCGGATCAGTAAAGGAGTAGACCTTCACTTCGCCGCGAACGCCGTGAACAGAATAAATCTTGCCGATAACGATCAAATCATCAGCTGCATCTGGCGTCGCGTTCATATTGCTCAGGCCGCAGCCTTAGCAGCGTCCTTGAGCAACTGAGCAACACGCTCAGAAGGTTGTGCACCAACGCTCAGCCAGTAGGCTACGCGCTCTTGGTTCACGGACAGACGAACTTCTTGACCACGAGCAACAGGGTTGAAGAAACCAACCTGTTCCTTGTGCGAACCGTCGCGCGGGTTGCGGCTGTCGGTTACGGTCAAGTGGTAAAACGGGCGCTTTTTGGAGCCGCCAAGGGCAAGACGGATTGTTAGCATGTGAAGATCGTTCCTGTAGTCGGTGCTGCAAATCTAAATGCACAGCGGGCATAGGTGCCCGAAAGGCCGCATATTCTAAGGAATATCCGGACTTTTGCAAATGTCTTTTTCCGGCACCTACTCAGCGCGCCATTCAGATCTGCTATAGAGCCGTCGTTCAAAACGGCAAGTCAGCGCCCGCCAATGACGGGTTTGCTGGAGATCCCGCGTCCCCGCGGGAAACGCCGGCATGGCTGCCGACGCGGATTCTTTACATTTTCGGCATACCGCCGCCGGGCAACATACCGCCCATGCCGCGCATCATTTTGGCCATGCCGCCTTTGGCCGAGAACTTTTTCATCATCTTCTGCATCTGCTTGTGCTGCTTAATCAAGCGCCCGATGTCCTGCACCTGGGTGCCGGAGCCCATGGCGATCCGACGCTTGCGCGAGCCACTGATAAGTTCAGGGTCGCGGCGCTCGGCCGGGGTCATGGAGTTGATGATGGCTTCCATCTGCTTGAACTGCTTTTCTGCCGCACCCTGGGCGTTGCCCATTTGCGCCAGGTTGACGCCGCCGATGTTCGGCAACTTGTCCATCAGGCCGCCGAGGCCGCCCATGTTCTTCATCTGCTGCAATTGGTCGCGGAAGTCTTCGAGATCGAAGCCTTTGCCCTTCTTCAGTTTCTTGGCCAGCTTATCGGCCTTGTCCTTGTCGAGGGTCTGTTCGGCCTGCTCGATAAGGCTGAGCACGTCGCCCATGCCCAGGATGCGCGAGGCGATCCGCTCGGGGTGGAACGGTTCGAGCGCTTCGCTCTTCTCGCCCATACCGATGAACTTGATCGGCTTGCCAGTAATGGCGCGCACCGACAGCGCGGCGCCGCCACGGGCATCGCCGTCGACCTTGGTCAGGATTACGCCGGTCAACGGCAGCGCATCGCCAAAGGCCTTCGCCGTGTTGGCGGCGTCCTGGCCGGTCATGGCATCGACCACGAACAGGGTTTCAACCGGGTTGATCGCCGCGTGCAAGGCCTTGATCTCGCCCATCATCTCTTCGTCGATGTGCAGGCGGCCGGCGGTATCGACGATAACCACGTCGATGAATTTCAGTTTTGCTTCTTTAATAGCTGCTTGCGCAATCTCGACCGGCTTCTGGCTCAGGTCGGAAGGGAAGAAGGTCACACCCACTTCGCCAGCCAGCATTTCCAGCTGCTTGATCGCCGCCGGGCGGTAGATGTCGGCGGACACCACCATCACCGACTTCTTCTTGCGCTCCTTAAGGAAGCGCGCCAGTTTGCCGGCGGTGGTGGTCTTGCCCGCACCCTGCAGGCCGGCCATCAACACCACGGCAGGTGGCACGGCGCTCAGGTTCAGGTCTTCGTTGGCCGCGCCCATGAGGCTTTCGAGTTCGGCCTGGACGATCTTCACGAAGGCCTGGCCCGGCGTCAGGCTACGCGACACCTCGGTGCCGACTGCGCGTTCCTTGACCGAATTGACGAAGTCCTTGACCACCGGCAGGGCGACGTCGGCTTCGAGCAACGCCATGCGCACTTCGCGCAGGGTGTCTTTGATATTGTCCTCGGTCAGCTTGGCCTTGCCGGTGACATGGCGCAGCGTCTGCGAGAGACGGTCGGTTAAGTTTTCAAACATGCGCGATCCTTTCAGGCCCTATGTAGACCGGGGGTAATGGCGGCCCAGCCCGTGAAAAACGTACGCTAGGCGAGCCTGCGGCGTGGGCAGGGCGCGGATTATAGCGAAGACTTGGCCTGGCGCCCACCTCGCTGTCTGCTTGCATGGTCTTTCGTGCCTAGGGGTTCTATGCCAAACTCATCGGCTTTCGGGCTTGCCTAACAGGATTTATGCTCCCCTTGTCACCCAGTTTGCTCACCACACTCGCCGCCGCCTGTTTATACGCCGCTGCGACTCTCTATCAAGGCTCGCGCCTGGCAACCGGTGCCAAGGCGAACAAGCGCCTGCTGATCGGGCTTGGCATCCTTGCCATCCTGGCTCACAGTGCCAGCCTCTTCACCCACCTGTTGACGCCTGTCGGCCTGGGCCTGGACTTTTTCAGCGCCGCCAGCCTGATCGCCGCCGCCGTGATCGCCCTGACGCTGCTGGCCTGTTCGCGCATCCCGGTGGAGAACCTGCTGCTGTTGCTGTTCCCCCTGGGGATGGCCACGGTGCTGCTGGCGCAGTTCGCCCCGGCCGGTACGGTGCAGATCATCAATGAGGCGCCGGGCATCCTGGCGCACATCCTACTGTCGATCCTGGCCTACGGCATGTTCACCATCGCCGTGTTCCAGGCCTTGCTGTTGCTGTTGCAAGACCATCAGCTCAAGCACAAGCACCCGTCCGGCCTCATCAAGAACTTCCCGCCGCTGCAAACCATGGAAAGCCTGCTGTTCGGCTTCCTCTGGGCCGGTTGGGCCCTCCTGTCGGCTTCGCTGATTTCCGGTTGGCTGTTCGTCGAGAACCTGTTCGCCCAGCACCTGGTGCACAAAACCTTGCTGGCGTGCCTGGCCTGGATCGTGTTCAGCGTGTTGCTGTGGGGCCGCACACGCCTGGGATGGCGT
This sequence comes from Pseudomonas sp. MF08875, assembly GCF_059862525.1. Taxonomy (NCBI): domain Bacteria; kingdom Pseudomonadati; phylum Pseudomonadota; class Gammaproteobacteria; order Pseudomonadales; family Pseudomonadaceae; genus Pseudomonas; species Pseudomonas sp. MF08875. Next base: position 91,033 of record NZ_JCBCUW010000003.1, on the reverse strand, counting down.
GGGCACAAGGCGATCCGCTGGACCCTCGCTGGCTTCTGCCTGCTGATGTTGGCCTACTTCGGCAGCAAGCTGGTTCGCGAATACATCCTGCATATCTGACGAGCCGCGATCATGGATAACCTGGCCCAGGGCCCGCTGCTTGCCGTACTGCTCCTGTTGGTGCTGTGGTCGGGGTTGTTCACCGCCATCGAAGTCGCCCAACAACAGCTACTGGCCCGACGCCAGGCTTCGCGCGGCGGCGATAAACCGCTGGCGCGCCTGAGTTTCCCCCGCGAAAGCCTGATCCTGTGCAACACCCTGAGCCGAGTGCTGGCAGCCATCATCACCACACTGCTGGCCCTGCACCTATGGCAGGAAAACGGCCCCTGGCTCGCCTGCCTGATCGTTACCAGCCTGCTGCTGGTAGTAGCCGAATACCTGCCCCGCACCCTCGCCGCCCGTTACCCAGAGGCCATTCTCGGCTTCGGCAATACCTTACTGGGCGCGCCGTTGAAGCTGCTCTACCCGCTGGCCTGGCTACTCAACGGTGCGGCGCACCTGCTGGCGCGCCCGTTTGTCCGACGCCCCGGCGCAGTCAAGCAGAGCGACGATGCACCACCGCCCCACGATGAACACGCTGACGCCGATCATCCGGCCAACCGCCCGCACCTGCTGTCGGGCATCCACGCGCTGGACAACATCACCGTCAATGACATCCTGGTGCCGCGCAGCGACGTAGACGGCATCAACCTCGACGACCCGATCGAAGCGATCATCGAGCAACTCAAGGCCTCCAAGCGCACGCGCCTGCCGGTGTTCCACAGCGATATCAACCAGGTCGAGGCGGTGCTCAACACCCGCCAGATCCGCCATCTGCTGGCCGACGCCAGCCTGACCAAGGACGCCTTGCTGGCAGCCTGTCACGAGCCATACTTCGTGCCCGAAAGCACGCCCCTACAATTGCAGTTGCTCAATTTTCACAAGCAACAGCGGCGCCTAGGCATGGTGGTGGACGAATACGGCGAAGTGCTGGGCATTGTCACCCTGGAAGACATCCTCGAAGAAATCGTCGGCGAATTTGAAAACGAACAAAACCTCGATAACCCGCATATCCAGCCCCAGCCGGATGGGCGCCTGGTGATCGACGGCGCAGCCTCGATCCGCGAGCTGAACAAGAGCCTGGGCTGGCATCTGCCTTGCGATGGCCCGAAAACCCTCAACGGCCTGGTCACCGAAGCATTGGAGACCATTCCCGAGAGCGCGGTGTGCCTGAAAATCGGCCGCTATCGCTTGGAAATCCTCGAAACCGAGGACAATCGCGTCAGCCGCGTGCTGATCTGGCCGACAAAAGCGCTGTAGCGGCGCAAAGCCCCGCGCCCGGCCCTTGCTGGATCGTTAGGCCCCTTCCTATAATCGACCCCGCTTACCCAAGCCCCGCCGTACCGCGTGCTATCCGCACCTGCCGGTCCCCGGCCCCGCTCCACCGCGTCTTGACGGTGCGCGCTCCCATCCCGAGCCAAGCCTGCGCAGCCCTGATCCCTGGGTGTTCGACCATAATAATTCGCTCCAACGGAGCCTAAGACTGTCAGGGATATCCGCATGACCACCAGCACGACCATGAGTGACGCCGCACCTGTTGCGCCGACCAACTCGGCCACCCGCGTGGCCACCGCCAGTTTCATTGGCACCGCCATCGAGTTCTATGACTTCTACGTCTACGCCACCGCCGCCGCGCTGGTGATCGGCCCAGTGTTCTTTCCCCAGACCTCCGGCACCGCACAGATGCTGTCGGCGTTCCTGACCTTCGGTATCGCTTTCCTCGCCCGCCCTCTGGGTTCGGCGCTGTTCGGCCATTTTGGCGACCGTATCGGGCGTAAATCCACCCTGGTGGCGTCGTTACTGCTGATGGGCGTGTGCACCACCCTGATTGGCGTCTTGCCCGGCTACGCCACCATTGGCGCCTGGGCGCCGATCCTGCTGTGCGTGCTGCGTTTCGGCCAGGGCCTGGGGCTGGGCGGGGAATGGGGCGGCGCCGCATTGCTGGCCACGGAAAATGCGCCCAAAGGCAAGCGCGCCTGGTTCGGCATGTTCCCGCAACTGGGGCCTTCGATCGGCTTCCTCGCAGCCAACGGCCTGTTTCTGACGCTGGCCATGACCCTGGACGACGAACAGTTCCGCTCCTGGGGCTGGCGCATTCCATTCCTGCTCAGTGCCGCGCTGGTGATGGTCGGCCTGTATGTGCGCCTGAAACTGCACGAAACCCCGGTGTTCGCCAACACCGTCGCCCGCCAGGAGCGGGTAAAGATGCCGCTGGTTGAGCTGTTCAGCCAATACTGGGCCCCGACCCTGCTGGGCGCCGCCGCGATGGTGGTGTGCTATGCGCTGTTCTACATCTCAACGGTGTTCTCCCTGAGCTACGGGGTTTCCACCCTGGGCTACAGCCGGGAAACCTTCCTCGGCCTGTTGTGCTTTGCCGTGTTGTTCATGGCCGCCGCCACGCCGCTTTCCGCCTGGGCCAGCGACCGTTATGGGCGCAAACCGGTGCTGATTGTCGGCGGCGTGCTGGCGATATTGTCGGGGTTTCTCATGGAGCCGCTGTTGACCCAAGGCTCGACCTGGGGCGTAGCACTGTTCCTGTGCATCGAGCTGTTCCTGATGGGCGTGACCTTCGCACCCATGGGCGCCCTGCTGCCAGAGCTGTTTCCTACCCACGTGCGCTACACCGGCGCGTCGGCGGCCTATAACTTGGGCGGTATTGTCGGCGCCTCGGCGGCACCGTTCTTCGCCCAGAAACTGGTGGCCATGGGCGGTTTGAGTTGGGTCGGCGGGTACGTCTCGGCGGCAGCGGTGCTCAGCCTGGTGGCGGTGCTGTGCCTGAAGGAAACGCGGCATAACGATTTGAATCGGGTGGTTTGACACCAGCGCATCGCGGGCAAGCCCGCCCCACAGTGCGGTTCACTGTGGGAACGCACTTGCCCGCGATAAAAGCGCCCCGATTACAGCTCTACAACCACTGCTTGGGCAGCGCGTGTAGCTTTGGCGCGGGCCGCTTCGATGGACTCGTCCCGCGCCAGGGCCACGCCCATGCGGCGCTGGCCGTTGACTTCAGGTTTGCCGAACAGGCGCAACGCCGTGTCCGGCTCGCTCAGGGCCTGGCCCAGATTGGCGAACGCGGTCTGGGTCGATTGCCCTTCGACCAGAATCACTGCCGACGCCGAAGGCCCGAACTGACGGATCAGCGGGATCGGTAGGCCCAGGATCGCCCGTGCATGCAGGGCAAACTGCGACAAGTCCTGGGAAATCAGAGTCACCAGGCCGGTGTCGTGGGGGCGCGGCGAGACTTCGCTGAACCACACCTGATCGCCCTTGATGAACAATTCCACGCCAAACAGGCCACGCCCGCCCAGGGCTTCGGTGACCGCCTTGGCGACCCGCTCGGACTCGGCCAGGGCAATCGGGCTCATGGCTTGCGGCTGCCAGGATTCCTGGTAATCGCCCTTCTCCTGGCGGTGGCCCACCGGCGCGCAGAACATGGTGCCGCCCACGTGGCGCACAGTCAGCAAGGTGATTTCGTAGTCGAAGTCGATAAAGCCTTCGATAATCACCCGACCCTTGCCCGCACGGCCGCCTTCTTGGGCGTAGTCCCAGGCTTTTTGCACGTCATCGGCGCTGCGCAACAGGCTCTGGCCCTTGCCCGAAGAACTCATGACCGGTTTGACCACACAGGGGAAACCCAGGTCCTGCACGGCCTTGCGGTAGTCTTCGACGGTGTCGGCAAAGTGGTAAGGCGAGGTCGGCAGGTCCAGCTCTTCGGCGGCCAGGCGCCGGATGCCTTCGCGGTTCATGGTCAGGGAGGTGGCGCGCGCGGTAGGGATCACGGTGAAGCCTTCGGCCTCCAGCTCCACCAGGGTCGCGGTGGCAATGGCTTCGATCTCGGGCACGATGAAGTGCGGCTTTTCGGCCTCGATCACTGCCCGCAACGCGGCGCCATCGAGCATGTTGATAACGTGGCTGCGATGGGCCACCTGCATCGCCGGCGCGTTGGCGTAGCGGTCCACGGCGATCACTTCAACGCCCAGGCGTTGCAGCTCGATGACCACTTCCTTGCCCAATTCGCCGCAACCACACAGCAAAACGCGGGTCGCGGTTGGCGACAATGGAGTTCCGATACGGGTCATTTCAGGTCCTCAAAGGAGCAGATCATCGAGGGACGCACGCCGGGCGCGCTTCCCGTGGGGAGAAAGCGCGGCATTTTACATGAACCGCGACACTTGGCCTCAGTTGGCGACCGGGTTGCGGCGTAAACGCCAAGCCATGGCCAGCCACACCACCGTCACGCCGGCGAACTTGGAACCCAGGGCGGTGAGCACCACACCGGGGGTGAGCGCGCCGATCAGGCCGAAGAAGATAAAGGTATCGAGTGGAATGCTCAGGGCCGAGCTGATCCACAAGCGGTCGTGCAGCGGGCGTTTGGTGATGCTGAACACCAGCCAGTCGATGCATTCGGAGACCGCGAACGCCGTGGCGCTGGCCAGGGCAATGGAAGGGTCGGACGTCAGGTACGAGAGCACCAGCGCCGCCAGCATGGCGATGATTGCGCCGTGGCCGAAGCGGGTCTGCACCATGTCGCGCAGCACAAACACCAGGCCACCCCAGGCAGACCAGATGATGTCCAGGTGCGGCGCGGTGGAAAAGGCGTAGTTAATCAGCACGACACTGCTGATATAGGCAATCAGGAAGAGCATGGGGCGAGGGACCTGTGAACAAGGCGCACAGGGTACTGCACAATTAAAATGATGTCGTCTTGGATATCGTTATCGCGGGCAAGCCCGCTGCTGCGCCGGCTCAGGCACCCGAGCGCCCCGGAATCATCCACAGCCGCCCATTCGCCTTCGCCCGCTCATGGCACACGCCCAGCACCCTACGGCGCTCGGCGTTGTCCATGCGGCTCCATCGGGTGATTTCGTCGACATTGCGCTGGCAACCGGTGCAAATATCCTGCTCGTCCAGGGCGCAGATACTGACGCAGGGCGAGGCTACCGGGCGTTCGCTGGCGGTCATGGTTCCTGCTCGGCCAGGTCGCGGGCGTAGCGCTGGGCGTTATGCACATAGTGCGCGGCGCTGGCCTGGAGCATGTTCTTTTGCGCTTCGGTCAACTCGCGCACCACTTTGCCTGGCGAGCCCATGACCAGCGAACCATCGGGGATTTCCTTGCCTTCACCGATCAGCGAGTTGGCGCCGATGATGCAGTGCTTGCCGATCTTGGCACCGTTGAGGATCACCGCGTTGATGCCGATCAGGCTGTAGTCGCCCACCGTGCAGCCGTGGAGCATGGCGTTGTGGCCGATAGTGACGCCGGTGCCGATCGTCAGCGGGAAGCCCATGTCGGTGTGCATCACCGTGCCATCCTGCACATTGCTGTCCTTGCCGATCAGGATCAGCTCGTTGTCCCCACGCAGCACTGCGTTGAACCAGACGTTGGCGCCCTCCTCCAGCTTGACCTTGCCCACCAGCGTGGCGTTCGGCGCAACCCAGCTCTGGGGGTGGGTTTGGACAAGGGCATCGCCCAAGCGGTATTTCATCAGGTAATCCTCACGGCTCACGGCGCCATACGAGCGATGGCTTCAAATATTGATAAAGCTCTTGGGGGGGTGGTGCAGGCTGATCTTCGCGTCATAGAGCAAATTAACCAACTCGACGATCATGATCGCGGTCAGGCCCCAGATCTTGTACTCGCCAAAGCGGTAGCTGGGCACATACCAACTGCGGCCCTGGTAGTCGATGCGGTGGGTGTGCTCACGCGGGTCCTGGCGGAAAAACTCCAGAGGCACGCTGAACACGGCCGCGATCTCGGCGTCATTGGCGCGGTATTCGACGAAGTCGGGAACCACCCCGACAAAAGGCGTGACACGGATGCCATGCAAGGAAATCAGTGGGCTGAGGGGCCCGATCACTTCCACCAGGCCCGGCGGCAGGCCGATTTCTTCTTCGGCCTCACGCAGGGCGGTGAACACTAGGTCCGGGTCTTCCGGGTCGCGGCGCCCACCGGGAAAGGCCACTTCGCCACCATGGGTCGAGAGGCCGCTGGCGCGCAGGGTCAGCACCAGCTCCGGCTCGTCGCTGCGAGTGATGGGCACCAGCACCGCGGCTTCGGGAAAACGCCGGTCGGTTTCCAGGGTGCGCGGGGTGTGGTTGCTTACACGGTGAAGTAGCTCGTCCAGCATGAGTCATCTCGATCTGTTGGCTACTGGGCATCATGCACCAAAGGAATCACTCGCCCAACCCCAAAAAACCCGGCATGTCGCTTAACGACAACTTGCAGGCAAGCGACCCGCCACGCCAAGATAGCCGCAGCCTTTTCGGAAGCCCCCGTATGAATTTTTGCAGCCAGTGCGGTCACCCGGTTACCCAGCGCATTCCCGATGGCGACTCACGCCTGCGTTTTGTCTGCGATCACTGCCAGACCATTCACTACCAGAACCCCAACATCGTCGCCGGGTGCCTGCCCACCTGGGGCACGCAAGTGCTGTTGTGCCGCCGCGCCATCGAACCGCGCCTGGGTTACTGGACGTTGCCGGCCGGGTTCATGGAAAACGGCGAGACCGTACAGCAGGCCGCCGAACGCGAAACCGCCGAGGAAGCCTGCGCCCGCGTGCGCAACCTGAGCCTCTACACCTTGATCGATGTGCCTCATATCAGCCAGGTGCATGTGTTCTTTCGCGCCGAGCTGGCCGACCCGGATTTCGCCGCGGGCATCGAGAGCCTGGAAGTGCGGCTGTTCGAGGAGGCCGACATCCCTTGGTCAGAGCTGGCTTTCCGCACCGTGGGGCGTACCCTAGAATGCTTTTTCGCTGACCGCCGCGCGGGCCTCTACCCAGTGCGCAGCGAATCCATACCGCCGCTGGCCCAGCCTGCGATCACTTAAAACAACAACACCGTACCTTGGGAAATCGTTTCAATGCGCTGGTTGCTTGCACTGCTCTGCCTCTCTGTCATGGCTGTATCCCAGGCCTCCCCGATGGGAACCCTGGACGGCAAAATCATCGAAAAAGTGCTGGTGCTCAAATCGGCCCATCAACTGCAACTGATAAACGATGGCAAACCGCTCAAGACCTACCGCATCTCCCTGGGCAAGAAACCCAAGGGCCCCAAGCTGATGGAAGGCGACAAACGCACCCCCGAGGGCTTCTATTGGCTGGATTGGCGCAAAACCAGCGACCGCTTCAACCTGGCCATGCACATTTCCTACCCCAACATCACCGACGCCGCCCGCGCCCGCCGCGAAGGCGTACCGCCAGGCGGAATGATAATGATCCACGGCACCCCGGACTCCGAGGAATACCCGGAGGACTACTTCCACACCCTGGACTGGACCGACGGCTGCATTGCCATGCGTAACGTTGACATGCGCGAAGTGTGGGGCCTGGTCAAGGACGGCACGATGATTGAAATCCGGCCGTGAGCCTTTGGGCCCGCCCACAAAAAACCCGCTGACCGTTTCCGGTTCAGCGGGTTTTTCATTTGAGCGGCCCAGGAGTCAGAAATCCTCCAACCGCCACACTTCATAGGCTGGGGTTTCGTAGGGGTGGCTGAGTTTGAGGGCCGCGACGGCGGCCACTATCGACTCATTTGCCACCACCAACTCGACTCGCCATTCCTCTACCTGCTCGACCTCGCCGGTTTGCCCGAGGAACGGCTGGCTGCCGTCCAAAGGGCGGAACTGGCCAAACCCGAGCACCTGCCAGGCGCACTGGTCGTAGGCGCCGATCCGTCCGCCACCGGCGGCGAATACGGCACTTTTGACCTGCTCCACGTGGCTGGGCGGAACGAAGAAGGCGAGTTTGTACACGGCCTTAGTTCACCCACACACGGGCGTTGCGGAACATGCGCATCCATGGCGCGTCTTCGTTCCAGTCTTCCGAGCGCCACGAGTTCTGCACGGCACGGAACACCCGCTCCGGGTGCGGCATCATGATGGTCACGCGGCCGTCGCGGCTGGTCAGGCCGGTGATCCCGCGCGGCGAGCCGTTCGGGTTAGCCGGGTAGCTTTCGGTGACCTTGCCGTGGTTATCGACAAAGCGCATCGCCACACAGCCGGACAGGTCGGCTTCGAGCAGGGCCTCTTCGCTTTCAAACTCGGCATGGCCTTCACCGTGGGCGATGGCGATTGGCATGCGCGAGCCGGCCATGCCCTGCAGGAAGATCGAGTTCGACTCCTGCACCTGGACCATGGCCACCCGGGCTTCGAACTGCTCGGAGCGGTTGCGCACGAAGTGCGGCCAGAACTCGCTGCCGGGGATCAGTTCGTGCAGGTTGGACATCATCTGGCAACCGTTGCACACGCCCAGAGTGAAGCTGTCATTACGCTCGAAGAAGCCCTGGAAGGCATCGCGGGCGCGGCTGTTGAACAGCGCCGACTTAGCCCAGCCTTCACCGGCGCCCAGTACGTCGCCGTAGGAGAAACCGCCGCAGGCCACCAGGCCTTTGAACTCGTTGAGGTCGACACGGCCAGCGAGGATATCGCTCATGTGCACGTCGATCGCGCTGAAACCGGCGCGGTCGAAGGCTGCGGCCATTTCCACCTGGCCATTGACGCCCTGCTCACGCAGCACGGCAACTTGTGGGCGGATGCCTTTTTTGATGTAGGGCGCGGCCACGTCCTGGTTGACGTCGAAGCTGAGCTTGACGCTCAAACCCGGGTTGTCTTCCTCCAGGATCAGGTCGAATTCCTGTTCAGCGCAGTCGACGTTGTCGCGCAGACGCTGGATCTGGTAGCTGGTTTCAGCCCACTGACGTTGCAACAGGCGACGCTGACCTTCAAACACGGTGTCGCCATTGAAGATGATGCTGATATCGCCACTGTTCACCGGTTGGCCGATAACCGAGACGCAATCGCCCAGGCCGGCGGCGCTGAACTGTGCAAGCACGTCCGGGGTAGCGTCCTGGCGAACCTGGATCACCGCGCCCAGCTCTTCGTTGAACAAAATGGCGGCGATATCGGCCGAGGTTTCGGCCACGCCATCGAGGTTCAGGCTCAGGCCGCAATGGCCGGCAAAGGCCATTTCCACGGTGCTGGTAAGCAGGCCGCCGTCGGAACGGTCGTGATAGGCCAGCAGGTGGCCATCAGCGTTCAAGCCCTGGATCACGGCGAAGAAGGCCTTGAGGTCTTCGGCGTCGTCAACGTCCGGGGCCTGGCTGCCAAGCTTGCCGTGAACCTGGGCCAGGATCGAGGCGCCCATGCGGTTCTGGCCACGGCCCAGGTCGATCAGAATCAGGTCGGTGGTGCCCTTGTCCATGCGCAACTGCGGGGTCAGGGTCTGGCGGATGTCGGTGACCGGCGCGAACCCGGTGACGATCAACGACATCGGCGACGTCACGGTCTTGTCCACGCCTTCATCGTTCCAGCGCGTAGCCATGGACATGGAGTCCTTGCCCACCGGAATGGTGATGCCCAATTCCGGGCACAGCTCCATGCCGACAGCCTTGACCGTGTCGTACAGACGCGCGTCTTCACCGGGGTGGCCGGCCGCGGACATCCAGTTGGCCGACAGTTTGATGTCGGAGATTTTGCCAATGCGCGAAGCAGCGATGTTGGTCAGCACCTCGCCGATGGCCATGCGGCCCGACGCCGGGGCGTCCAGCAGGGCCAGCGGCGTGCGCTCGCCCATGGCCATGGCTTCACCGGTGTAGACGTCAAAACTGGTGGCGGTGACGGCAACGTCGGCCACCGGCACTTGCCATGGGCCGACCATCTGGTCACGGGCCACGAGGCCGGTAATGGTGCGGTCGCCGATGGTAATCAGGAAGCTCTTGCTGGCCACCGCTGGGTGGTGCAAGACACGCTCGACGCACTCGGCGATGTTCAGGCCCGAGGGGTCGAAGTCATCGCCCAGCTCGCTTTCACGAACCGCCGAACGGTGCATGCGCGGGGCCTTGCCCAGCAGCACTTCCAGCGGCATGTCCACGGGGCTGTTGCCGAAGTGGCTGTCGGTGACCGTCAGTTGCGGCTCGGCAGTGGCTTCGCCGACCACGGCGAACGGGCAGCGCTCGCGCTCGCAGATCGTCTGGAAACGGGCGAAATCCTCAGGGCCAACGGCCAGCACGTAGCGTTCCTGGGATTCGTTGCTCCAGATCTCGTGCGGGGCCATGCCCGGCTCATCGTTGGGAATGTTGCGCAGCTCGAAGCGACCGCCACGGCCACCGTCGTTGACCAGTTCCGGGAAGGCGTTGGACAGGCCGCCTGCGCCGACGTCGTGGATGAAGCTGATGGGGTTTTTGTCACCCAACTGCCAGCAACGGTCGATGACTTCCTGGCAACGACGCTCCATCTCCGGGTTTTCCCGTTGCACGGAAGCGAAATCCAGGTCCGCCGAGCTGGCGCCAGTGGCCATGGAGGATGCCGCACCGCCGCCCAGGCCGATGAGCATGGCCGGGCCGCCGAGGACGATCAGCTTGGAGCCGACAACGATCTCGGCCTTCTGCACGTGTTCGGCGCGGATGTTGCCCATGCCGCCGGCCAGCATGATCGGCTTGTGGTAACCGCGCACTTCATCGCCACGGGGGGTGGTGATGGACTGCTCGAAAGTACGGAAATAGCCCGTCAGGGCCGGACGGCCGAATTCGTTGTTGAACGCTGCGCCGCCCAGCGGGCCTTCGATCATGATGTCCAGCGCGGTGACGATGCGCTCGGGCTTGCCGTAAGGCACTTCCCAGGGCTGCTCGAAACCGGGGATCTGCAGGTTAGATACGGTGAAACCGGTCAGGCCGGCCTTGGGCTTGGCGCCGCGACCGGTTGCACCTTCATCGCGGATCTCGCCACCGGAACCGGTGGACGCGCCCGGGAACGGCGCAATGGCGGTCGGGTGGTTGTGGGTCTCGACCTTCATCAGGATGTGCACCGGCTCCTGCACCGCGCCGTACTGGCGGGTCTCAGGGTTCGGGAAGAAACGCCCGGCCACGCTGCCGACGATGACCGACGCGTTGTCCTTGTAGGCCGACAGGACACCTTCACTGTGCATCACGTAGGTGTTCTTAATCATGCCGAACAGGCTTTTCTCCTGGCTCTGGCCGTCGATATCCCAACTGGCGTTGAAGATCTTGTGGCGGCAGTGCTCGGAGTTCGCCTGGGCGAACATCATCAGTTCGATGTCATGAGGGTTGCGGCCCAGGCCAACGAAGGCGTTGACCAGGTAGTCGATCTCGTCTTCCGCCAGGGCCAGGCCCAGTTCGCGGTTGGCGGTTTCCAGCGCGGTACGACCGCCGCCCAGCACATCGATAGCGGTCAGCGGCTTGGGCTCGGCGTGGCTGAACAGACCGGCAGCCTGCTCCAGGTCGCCGAGCACGATTTGCGTCATGCGGTCGTGCAGGGCATCGGCCACCAATTGCGCCTGGGCCTCACTGAATTCACCGGCTACATAGAAGGCAATGCCGCGCTCCAGGCGCTGGACCTTCGCCAGGCCACAGTTGCGAGCGATGTCGCTGGCCTTGCTCGACCACGGCGAGATGGTGCCAAAACGCGGCAGCACCAGGAACAGGCGGCCGGTCGGCTCTTGAACAGGAACGCTTGGGCCGTACTTCAGAAGGCGCGCGAGCACCTGCTGTTCGTCGCCGGTCAGGACGCCGGTAACTTCGGCGAAGTGAGCGAATTCAGCATACAAGCCACTGACAGCCGGAACCTTCTGGCTCAGTTGCTCAAGGAGTTTGCTGTGGCGAAAGGCAGAAAGGGCAGGAGCGCCGCGCAGGATCAACATCTTCGGGACAGCCTCGGGAAGGGGTGTGCTTTGAGGCCGCGTATTCTAGCCTAAACCGCCCGCGACAGCACCCGAAACGGCACGCCACGGGCGAGCCGGACATCGCCTGAGCATCGCATCGGGGTAACCGAGGCCAGCGAGGGGCGAGGCGCATAGTTTTTTTGCGTCGAAATATGCCAGAACAACAGCGGCGCTTCAGGCCCGCCAGAGTGTTTGCCCTGCGCTAGCAGACCTGCCTCGCGCTGTCGAGATATGGCGCTGGTGGTCCTTTGCGTATACTGCGCAGATGTTTTCCCAAATGGCTTTCCGTCCGCGCTGCGCCAAATGGCTCATCGCAACCGGACTCTTCCTGATGCTCGGTGCCTGTGTTGATAAACCCAGCACACTGGAGCGCGTAAAGGAGGATGGCGTACTGCGGGTGATAACCCGCAACAGTCCCGCCACCTACTTTCAGGACCGCAACGGCGAAACCGGCTTCGAATACGAGCTGGTGAAACGTTTCGCCGACGATCTGGGCGTAGAGCTGAAGATCGAAACCGCCGACAACCTTGACGACCTCTTCGATCAGTTGGGCAAGCCCAACGGCCCTGTGCTGGCTGCTGCCGGTCTGGTCAGCAGCGAGAAACGCAAACAGCAGGTCCGCTTTTCCCACACCTACCTGGACGTCACCCCGCAGATCATCTATCGCAACGGCCGCTCCCGCCCCACCAACGCGGCCGACCTGGCTGGCAAGCGCATCATGGTGCTTAAGGGCAGCACCCACGCCGAGCAATTGGCGGCACTGAAACAGAAATACCCTTCTATAGAGTACGAAGAATCCGACGCCGTCGAAGTAGTTGACCTACTGCGCATGGTGGACGAAGGGCAAATCGACCTGACCCTGGTCGATTCCAACGAAGTGGCGATGAACCAAGTCTACTTCCCCAATGTGCGTGTCGCCTTCGATCTAGGCGAAGCCAGCCAGCAAAGCTGGGCGGTAGCCGCCGGCGAAGACAACAGCCTGCTCAATGAGATCAACGAATACCTGGACAAGGTCCAGGCGAACGGCACCCTGCAACGCCTAAAGGACCGCTACTACGGCCATGTCGATGTGCTCGGTTATGTTGGCGCCTACACCTTCGCCCAGCACCTGCAACAACGCTTGCCTAAGTACGAGAAGTTCTTCAAGACCTCGGCCAAGGCAGAAAAGGTCGATTGGCGCCTGCTGGCGGCCATCGGCTATCAGGAATCGTTGTGGCAACCGGCCGTGACTTCCAAGACCGGGGTGCGCGGCCTGATGATGCTGACCCAGAACACCGCCCAGGCCATGGGCGTGTCCAACCGCCTCGACCCCAAGCAGAGCATCAGCGGCGGCGCTAAGTACCTGGCCCTTATAAAGGCACAACTGGACGACAAGATCGAAGAACCGGATCGCACCTGGTTCGCTCTGGCGGCCTACAACGTGGGCGGCGGCCATCTGGACGACGCCCGCAAGCTCGCGGAAAAAGAAGGGCTGAACCCTAATAAATGGCTGGATGTAAAGAAAATGCTGCCGCGCCTGTCGCAGAAGCAGTGGTATAGCAAGACCCGCTACGGCTATGCCCGGGGCGGCGAGCCGGTGCATTTTGTGGCCAACATTCGGCGTTACTACGACATCCTGACCTGGGTCACGCAGCCGCAGTTGGAAGGCGATCAGGTCGCCGAAGGCAACCTGCATGTACCTGGCGTGGACAAGACCAAGCCAGCCCAAGAAACCCCGCCGCTCTAACCCCCTGAATCGACTGTGGGAGCGAGCCTGCTCGCGATGGTGCCGCAGCTATTCGCATTGCTCTACCGCGACAATACCGCTATCGCGGGCAAGCCCGCTCCCACAGGGTTTGGTTGTCTTCAGGCCTTTGCGGCGGCCGCCAGGATCAGCGCCTTCATCTCCGCCACCGCGCCCTTGAAGCCGACGAACAGCGCATGGGCCACCAGCGCATGGCCGATGTTCAATTCGTTGATGCCCTTGATCGCCGCCACCGCTTCGACGTTGTGATAGTGCAAACCATGCCCGGCGTTGACGATCAAGCCCTGGGCCAAGCCGCAAGCCACACCATCGACGATGCGTTGCAACTCATCGGCCACGTCACTTGGAGTTTGCGCATCGGCGTAGCGGCCAGTATGCAACTCGATGGCCGGAGCACCGACACGCCGCGAAGCTTCGATTTGCCGCTCGTCGGCGTCGATAAACAGCGAAATTTCACAGCCGAAGCTCGCCAGGCGTTCCACCGCGGCCTTGATACGCGCTTCCTGGCCGGCCACGTCGAGGCCGCCTTCTGTGGTCAGTTCCTGACGGGTTTCCGGCACCAGGCAGATGTGCGCCGGGCGGATGCGCTCGGCAAACAGCATCATTTCTTCGGTGACGCCCATTTCGAAGTTCATGCGGGTTTGCAGCACGTCCTTGAGCAACAGCACGTCGCGCTCCTGGATATGCCGGCGATCTTCACGCAGATGCACGGTGATGCCATCGGCGCCCGCCTCTTCGGCGTCCAGCGCAGCCTTGACCGGGTCCGGATAACGGGTGCCGCGGGCCTGGCGTAAGGTCGCCACGTGGTCGATGTTCACGCCAAGAAGAATGCGATTGCTGGTGGTCACGAAAAGCGCTCCAAAAGACAGGGAAGTTGGGCGCACAGCATACAGGCTAGGGCTTGCGAAACAACTCGCGGCTCACCAGTGGCCGCCCGCCTAGGTGCACCGCCAGGGCCTGGCGCATCAGGCGCTTGGCCGCAGCCAACGCGCCGGTTGCACTCCAGTCGGCCTCGGCCATGGCCAACAATTCGGCACCGTGGAACAGGCCCGGTTGCACCAGGTAAACCCTCTCCAGGCCCGCGTCGACGACCAGGCGATAGAGGCCGTCCGGTGCAACCGGGTTGCCCTCAATGTCTGAGCCCAAAGCAAAACCGTAGCCCAGATCATCCAGCAGCCGCCATTCGAAAGCCCGCAGCAGCGGCTCCAGAGGGCGGCCTTCGGCCAAGGCCAGCAAGGTGGCGCTGTAGTGCTCGAACACCGCTGGGTGCGGGTCTTCGGCAGGCAACAGGCGGATCAGCAACTCATTGAGGTAGAGACCGCTGAACAGCGCCTCTCCGTTGAGCCAATTGGACGCGCCGGCGCTTTCCATACGCCCGACGTTCTTCAACTCGCCGCGCCCGCGAAACTCCACTTCCAGCGCCACGAACGGCCGGGCCAGTGTGCCCGCCTTACCCCGCGCACTACGCAACACCGCCCGCAGCCGCCCCTGCGGCGTGAGGAAATCCACCAGGGCGCTGGTTTCGCGGTAGGCGCGGCTATGCAGGACGTAGGCGGGTTGACCGGTGGGGGGAGTCGAGGACATGGCGGTTCTCACGGACGCGGTACAGTTTTATGAACAGCACAAACCAATGTGGGAGCGGGCCTGCCCGCGATGGCGGACTAACACTCAACATCACTGTTGAATGCTGCATCCTCATCGCAGGCAGGCCCGCTCCCACAGGAATGCCCCGGTGTACCGCAAACCGAAACTACAGGTCGCCGTAACCCAGCGAACGCAATGCCCGCTCATCGTCAGACCAGCCACCCTTGACCTTGACCCATAGGTTAAGCATGACCTTGGAGTCGAACAGCAGCTCCATGTCCTTGCGCGCTTCGGTGCCAATGCGTTTGATGCGCTCGCCCTTGTCGCCAATGATGATTTTCTTCTGGCCATCGCGCTCGACCAGGATCAGAGCGTGGATGTGCAGAGTCTTGCCCTGCTGCTTGAACTCTTCGATTTCCACGGTGATCTGGTACGGCAGTTCGGCCCCCATCTGGCGCATGATTTTCTCGCGTACCAGTTCGGCGGCAAGGAAACGGCTGCTGCGGTCGGTGATCTGGTCTTCCGGGAAAAAGTGTTCGTTTTCCGGCAGATGATTGGCGATCACGCGCTCCAGGGCTTCAAGGTTATGCCCGTGCTGTGCCGAGATCGGCATGATCTGAGCGTTGGGCAATTGCTCCTGAAGCCAGCTCAGGTGCGGCATCAACTCGGCCTTGTCTTCGATGCGGTCGGTCTTGTTCAGCGCCACGATCAACGGGCCAGTCACGTACTGCACGCGCTCAAGAACCATCTGGTCTTCGTCGGTCCACTTGGTGCGGTCCACCACGAAGATCACCACATCAACGTCCTTCAACGCGGCCGAGGCAGTTTTGTTCATGTAGCGGTTCAGGGCTTTTTCGCCGCCCTTGTGCATACCCGGGGTATCGACGTAGACAGCTTGCACATTGCCTTCGGTCTTGATGCCCAGCATGTTGTGGCGCGTGGTCTGGGGTTTGCGCGAAGTGATCGCCAGTTTTTGCCCCAGGATATGGTTCAGCAGCGTGGACTTGCCCACGTTGGGACGGCCGACGATGGCAACATAGCCACAGCGAGTTGCGGTTGAATCAGTCATGGCCATTCTCCACGCCCAGGGCTATCAGAGCTGCGGCCGCCGCTACCTGTTCGGCAATACGACGGCTCACACCCTGACCTCGGCTTTTTTCATTCAATAGGGTGATCTCGCATTCGACGAAGAACGTCCGGCAATGCGGCTCACCCTGGATATCCACCACTTCGTAACGCGGCAGTTCGCAACCGCGGGACTGCAAAAACTCCTGCAGGCGGGTTTTGGGATCTTTGTTGGTGTCAACCAGGGTCAGCGTTTCAAACTCCGAAGCCAGCCAGGCCAATACGCGCTCGCGGGCCACTTCCATTCCGGCATCGAGGTAGATCGCCCCAATCAGGGCCTCCAGGGCATCGGCCAGGATCGATTCACGGCGAAAACCGCCGCTCTTCAATTCGCCAGAACCCAGGCGCAGGTACTCGCCCAGGTCGAAACCACGGGCCAGTACTGCCAGGGTCTCGCCCTTCACCAGGCGTGCGCGCAAACGCGACAACTGGCCTTCGCGAGCCAGGGGGAAGCGGTCGAACAAGGCTTCACCGGCGACGAAGTTGAGGATGGCATCACCGAGAAACTCCAGGCGTTCGTTGTTGCGCCCGGCAAAACTGCGGTGGGTCAGGGCCAGGACCATCAGTTCCTGGTCCTTGAAGGTGTAACCGAGCTGACGCTCAAGACGGCTTAAAGAGACGCTCACGGCTTATCCACGCTGAGTTCGTGGTCGAGATCCGCCAGGGCGAGGCCCTGGAGGGCTAGAACAATTAACGCTGTGTTCAAAAATAACTTCCTGAATATCGTTGGCTGCATAGGGGCGGCCCGTTTGGCGGCACCAGAAATGCATTCGGCGCTGTGGTCAACAGCGCCGTGGGTGATTACTTGATAAGGCCAACCCGCGAGAAGTTCGGCAGGTGGCTGAGTTTCGGCTCCGGCCAGCTCATCCAGACCGCGAAAGCCTTGCCGACGATGTTCTGGTCGGGAACCATGCCCAGCAGATCCTTGGGAATGCTGGGGTCATCCCAATAGCGACTGTCGTTCGAGTTGTCGCGGTTGTCGCCCATCATGAAGTAATGCCCGGCGGGCACGACCCACTGGCGATCCGGCGGCGACCGGTAGCGGCTCATTTCCTTGCGGATCAGGTGCTCGGCCTCGCCCAGTTTTTCCTTGTACAGCTCGGCGCTGCCCAGGGTGCCCGGCTCGGCGCCCACCAACTGCTCGGCGACCGACTGACCATTGACGAACAAACGCTTGTCGGCGGTATAACGCACCTCATCGCCTGGCAGGCCGACCACACGCTTGATGTAGTTGACGTTCGGGTCGCTTGGGTAGCGGAACACCATCACATCACCGCGTTGCGGGTCACCGACCTCTATGACTTTCTTGTCGATCACCGGCAAGCGAATCCCGTAGGAAAACTTGCTCACCAGGATGAAATCGCCCACATCCAGAGTCGGCTTCATCGAGCCAGAGGGAATCTGGAATGGCTCGACCAAGAACGAACGCAGCACCAACACGATGAACAGCACCGGGAAGAACGATTTGCCGTATTCAACCAGCAAAGGCTCTTTGTTCAGTTTCTCGATCACCAACACATCGGGCTGGCTGACGCTGCCCTGATATTGGGCAACGGCCCCCCGGCGACGCGGCGCCAGAAACACCAGGTCGAGCAACGCCAGCAGGCCGCAAACGGCAACAGCGATGACCAGCAACAGCGGGAAATTTAGCGACATAGGACCTAACTATCCAACCTGAGCACTGCAAGGAAGGCTTCTTGTGGAATTTCCACGTTACCGACCTGCTTCATGCGTTTCTTACCGGCCTTCTGCTTTTCCAACAGCTTGCGCTTACGGCTGACGTCGCCGCCATAGCATTTGGCCAGTACGTTCTTTCTGAGAGCCTTGACAGTGGTCCGCGCCACAATCTGCCCGCCAATGGCGGCCTGGATTGCCACATCGAACATCTGCCGAGGAATCAGCTCCTTCATTTTCTCGGTCAATGCACGCCCTTTGTAGTGGGCGTTGTCGCGGTGGACGATCAACGCCAGGGCGTCAACTTTCTCACCGTTAATCAGTACATCCAGCTTGACCAGGTTCGCCGACTGGTAACGATCGAAATGGTAATCGAGCGAAGCATAGCCGCGGCTGGTGGATTTGAGACGGTCGAAGAAGTCCAGGACCACTTCGTTCATCGGCAAATCGTAGGTCACCTGGACCTGGGTACCGAGGAAGAGCATGTCGTGCTGCACGCCACGCTTCTCGATGCACAGGGTGATGACGTTGCCCAGGTGTTCCTGGGGCACAAGAATGTTGGCCCGCACGATAGGTTCGCGCATGTCCTCGATCGACGACAGATCCGGCAGTTTCGACGGGTTATCGACGTAGATCGTCTCACCGGTCTTGAGCAGCAGCTCGAAGATCACGGTCGGGGCGGTGGTAATCAGGTCCAGGTCGTACTCGCGCTCCAGGCGCTCCTGGATGATTTCCATGTGCAGCATGCCCAAAAACCCGCAACGGAAGCCGAAGCCCAAGGCGTCGGAGCTTTCCGGGGTGTACTGCAGGGACGAATCGTTGAGGGTCAGCTTTTGCAGCGCCTCGCGAAAGTCCTCGAAGTCGTCGGAACTGACCGGGAACAGGCCAGCGTAGACCTGCGGCTGGATGCGCTTGAAGCCAGGCAGTACATCGACGTCCGGGGTGGAGCTCAAGGTCAGGGTGTCGCCCACGGGTGCACCGTGGATGTCCTTGATGCCGGCGATGATGAAGCCCACTTCGCCCGCTTTCAGATCGACGGTGGCGGTGTGCTTGGGGTTGAACACGCCCACGCTATCCACCAGGTGGATCTTGCCGGTGGACTTGACCAGGATCTTGTCGCCCTTCTTCACGCGGCCATGGCGCACGCGAACCAGGGACACGACGCCCAGGTAGTTGTCGAACCAGGAGTCGATAATCAACGCTTGCAGCGGATCTTCGATATTGCCGGTCGGCGCGGGGATGGTCGCGACCAGGCGTTCGAGCACTTCGTCGACACCCAGGCCGGTCTTGGCACTGCAGGTGACGGCGTCGGTGGCATCGATGCCGATGATTTTCTCGATTTCTTCCTTGACCCGGTCCGGATCGGCCTGTGGCAGGTCGATCTTGTTCAGCACCGGCATTACTTCCAGGCCCTGCTCGATGGCCGTGTAGCAGTTGGCCACGGACTGGGCTTCGACGCCCTGGCCGGCATCGACCACCAGCAAGGCACCTTCACAGGCCGCCAGCGAACGGCTGACTTCATAGGTGAAGTCAACGTGGCCGGGGGTGTCAATGAAGTTCAACTGGTAGTTGATACCGTCCTTGGCTTTGTAATAGAGGGTGACGCTGTGGGCCTTGATGGTGATCCCGCGTTCACGCTCCAGGTCCATGGAATCGAGTACCTGGGCTTCCATCTCGCGCTCGGCCAGGCCACCGCACATCTGGATGAAACGGTCAGCCAGCGTCGACTTGCCATGGTCAATGTGGGCGATGATGGAGAAATTGCGGATATGACTCAAATCACTCACGGATGAACACTCAAAAAGGCTGCAGGCATAGCCCGCCGAAAAATAGCCGGGAATTGTACCTGATCCACGGCGCCAGCGTCACGTTCACCTGTCAGCAGCGCACAATGAAAAACGCCCCGGTCTTTCGACCAGGGCGCTTTGCGTGCAGCCTGATACGGGCTCAGCCGGCCCGGCGCAGCAGCCAGACGCCTGCCAGGGCGCAAATCCCGGCCGGCACCAGCACCGCGAACAGCGGCGAGAAGCCGAACACCAGGCTCGAGGGGCCGAGCAAGTCCTGGGCGATGCGGAAGGTGAAACCCACCAGCACACCGGTAAACACGCGCTGGCCCAAGGTCACCGAACGCAGCGGGCCGAAGATGAAGGAAATCGCCATCAGCACCAGCGCCGCCGTAACCAAGGGCTGCAGCACCTTGACCCAAAAGGCCAGCCAGTAACGGCCATTGTTCAGGCCCTGGTCGGCCAGGTAGTGGATGTAACCCCACAGGCCGGTGATGGACAGCGAGTCCGGGGCCATGACCACGGTGCTCAGCAGTTGCGGGCTGAGGGCCACGTCCCAGCGCTCTTCGGGCACATTGACCACTTCAGTGCTGTCGCCATGGAACAGGGTGGTGGTGACGTCCGTCAGTTGCCAGTGATCCTGATCGAACGTCGCCCGCCGGGCGAAACTCGACGATTGCATGTGCCGCTCCTTGTCGAAGCGGTAGCGGGTGACACCGTAGAGCAAGCCGTTGGGTTGCACCGAGTTGATGTGGATGAACTCGTCGCCCTGCCGGTGCCACAAACCGTGCTTGGCGCTTTGCGCCTCGCCGCCGCCCTGGGCCAGGGAGCGGTTGGCCTGGGCCATGTTTTCCGTGGCCGGGGCGACATACTCGCCCACCAGCACGCCCACCAGCATCAGTACCAGCATCGGCTTCATCACCGCCCAGACGATGCGCCCGATGGACACCCCGGCCGCACGCATGATGGTCAGTTCGCTGGCGCTGGCCAGGCTGCCCAGGCCGATCAGGCAGCCAATCAGCGCCGCCATCGGCAGCATGTCGTAGACCCGCCGTGGCGCGGTCAGCAGCACGAAGCTCAGCACATCGACCAAGGTATAGGTGTCGCTGACGTCACCCATTTCATCGATGAAGGCGAACAGGGACGCCAGGCCGAGGATGATCCCCAGCACGGCGATGATGGCCATGAATACGCTGCTACCAATGTAGCGGTCGAGCTTACCCACGGGCCACCTCCAACACACTGCGGCGACTCGCCATCTTCAAACGCCACGGCTCCCAGTACAAAAGCCCCAGGCCAATGGCCAGGAAAATCCCGTGAACCCACCACAAGCCCAGCGCGGGCGGGATCTTGCCTTTTTCCAGGGCGCCACGGGCCGCGATGAGGATGCTCAGGTAAGCCATATAAAGGAGGATCGCTGGCAGCAGCTTGAGGAAACGCCCTTGGCGCGGGTTGACCCGCGAGAGCGGCACCGCCATCAGCGTCACGATGAACACCAGCAGCGGCAGCGATAGGCGCCATTGCAGCTCGGTGCGTGAGCGCAGGTCGTCGTTCCCCAGCAGGGTACGGGTGGACATGGCGTCACGGTCGGTCACTTCGTCACTGACATCCGGCTTGGGCAGCAGCACGCCGTAAGTGTCGTACTTGATGGCACGGTAGTCCGCCTGCCCGGGGTTGCCATCGTAGCGATAGCCGTTTTCCAAGATCAGGTAGCGGTTGCCATCCTCCTGGACCTCCTGGCGGCCCTTCTCGGCCACCAGCACGGAAATGCCCCGGTCTTTCTTGTCCGCCGACACCCGTTTCTCGGAAATAAACACACCGGCCAGGTTGGTGCGGTCGTCGGACAGTTTTTCGGTGTAGGTCACCCGCGTGCCATCGCGCAGCGCTTGGAAGCGGCCGGGCACCAAGGTGTCGAACTCGGTCATCGCGTCCTGCTTGTTGAGCAGCAACTGGAACTGGTTGGCCCCTTGCGGCGCCAGGCTCAGGCTCAGCCAGGCGACGATCAGCGCCACCAGCGCGGCCGGCACCATGGTCATGCCCAGCAGGCGTTGCTGGCTCATGCCGGTGGCCGAGAGCACGGTCATTTCGCTTTCCAGGTACAACCGGCCATAGGCCAGCAGAATGCCGAGAAACAGCCCCAACGGCAGGATCAGTTGCAAAAAGCCCGGCAGGCGAAACCCCATGATGAGGAACAGCGAGCCTGGGTCCAGCGCGCCAGAGGCAGCCTGAGCCAGGTATTTGATGAAGCGCCCGCTCATGATGATGACCAGCAGCACGGCGCTGACGGCGCTGAGGGTCAACAGGACTTCGCGGGATAGATAACGGAAGACGATCAAACCAGACACTCCAGGGTTGTCAGGCTAAGGCGGCCAAACAAGCAAACGTCGCGAGCGGGCGCGCAATAGACGGCCGCCGAAAAAGATGGCGCATTATCCTGTGATTGGGTGCGCCTGTCACTGCGCATGCGCTGCGAGGGTTGTCAGCCTCGGGCGGCGAGGTTCAAACTGGCCGCTTTGTCGCTGGCACGCACCGGCGCCTTTCTTTATAGAACACGCCTCAAGCGCCCGCTGCCTGGCGGTGCGCCTATTGACCATTTATTCAGGGAGCCGGACATGGAATTGGTTGTAAAGAGCGTTAACCCAGAAACCGTGAAGACCGCCACCGTGGTCGTCGCTGTCGGTGAAGGCCGCAAACTGGGCGCCAGCGCCAGCCGCCTCGACGAACAAAGCGGCGGCGCCATCAGTGCCGTGCTCAAGCGCGGCGACCTGGCCGGCAAAATCGGCCAGAGCCTGCTGCTGCACAACCTGCCCAACCTCAAAGCCGAACGCGTGCTGCTGGTGGGCGTGGGCAAGGATCAAGAGCTGGGCGACCGCCCTTTGCGCAAAATCGTCGCCGCCATCCTCAGCACCCTCAAAGGCCTGGGCGGCAGCGACGCCGTGCTGGCCCTGGACGACGTGCAGGTCAAGGGCCGCGACAGCTACGGCAAGACCCGCCTGCTGGCCGAAACCCTGCTCGACGGCCAATACAGCTTCGACCGCTTCAAGAGCCAGAAAGCCGAACCCCACGCCCTGAAGAAAATCACCCTGCTGACCATCAAGGCCGCCCAGGCTGAAGTCGAACGCGCCGTGACCCACGCCCAGGCCATCGCCGGCGGCATGGCGTTCACCCGCGACCTGGGCAACCTGCCGCCAAACATCTGCCACCCAACCTTCCTCGGCGAGCAAGCCAAGGAGCTGGGCAAGGCTTATAAAAGCCTGAAAGTCGAAGTCCTGGACGAGAAGAAAATCAAGGAACTGGGCATGGGCTCGTTCTACGCCGTCGGTCAAGGCAGCGAGCAACCGCCACGCCTGATCGTGATGCAGTACAACGGCGGCAAGAAATCCGAGAAACCCTTCGCCCTGGTCGGCAAGGGCATCACCTTCGACACCGGCGGCATCAGCCTCAAGCCCGGTGCCGGCATGGATGAAATGAAATACGACATGGGCGGCGCGGCCAGCGTGTTCGGCACCCTGCGTGCGGTGCTGGAACTCAAGCTGCCGATCAACCTAGTGTGCATCCTGGCCTGCGCCGAGAACATGCCCAGCGGCAAGGCCGCCCGTCCTGGCGATATCGTCACCACCATGAGCGGCCAGACCGTGGAAATCCTCAACACCGACGCCGAAGGGCGCCTGGTGCTGTGCGATGCCCTGACCTACGCCGAACGCTTCAAGCCCCAGGCTGTGGTCGACATCGCCACCCTGACCGGCGCTTGCATCGTTGCCCTGGGTTCCCACACCTCGGGCCTTTTGGGCAACAACGACGAACTGATCGGCCAACTGCTCAGCGCCGGCGTGCAGGCCGACGACCGCGCCTGGCAACTGCCGCTGTTCGATGAATACCAGGAGCAACTGGACAGCCCGTTCGCCGACATCGCCAACATCGGCGGGCCGAAGGCCGGGACCATCACCGCGGCCTGCTTCCTGTCGCGCTTTGCCAAGAACTTCAACTGGGCACACCTGGACATCGCCGGCACAGCCTGGACCAGCGGCGGCAAGGACAAAGGCGCCACCGGCCGGCCAGTGCCGCTGCTGACCCAATACCTGATCGATCGCGCCAACGCCTGAACCCAATGAGCACGGGCGGCGTTGCTCCATTCAACGCCACCCGGGCCCAGGAACCGCAATGACCCAAGTCGACTTTTATATCCTGCCCAGTGCCGATCCTTCGGCGCGCCTGGATTTTGCCTGCAAGCTCACCGAAAAAGCCTGGCGCATGGGCCACCGCATCTACCTGCATTGTAGCGACGCGGCTCAGCGCGACGATCTCGACGCCCGCCTCTGGCGTTTTAAGGGCGAAAGCTTCGTGCCCCACGGCCCGGCCGAAAGCGAGCGCGACGGCCAGGTGGTCCTGGGCCTGGGCGACGACTGCGGCGAGCACCAAGACCTGCTGGTCAACCTCGCCCTCAAGGTCCCGGCCTTCGCCCCGCGCTTTGCCCGCGTGGCGGAAGTGGTGGTCGAAGACCCGGCAATTCGTCAGGCCGCACGGGAGAGTTTCCGCTTCTACCGTGAACAGGGCTATCCTCTGCAAGATCACAGATTACAGCGACTCTGAGCCCACGATGGACACCCCGAACCCACTACAAAAATCCGCGCACCTGCTGGACGACCTTGAGTCGATCCGCCAACTGCTCGGCGACGACAACCTGCAACCGCCGCTGCTGACCGAAACGGTCGCCAGCGAGGTGCAAATCCCCCTGCTATTCGAGCAAATCAGCGCCCAGCTCCCGGCTGCACCTGCGCCCAAACCAACCCCCGCACCCGCTCGCGTCGCGGACAACGGTCCCGACACTCTGCTGCACCTGGAGAGCGAACTGCGCGCCGCGGCCCAGCTCATCATGCAAGACGTCATCGACGACTTCGCCCCTCACATCGAAACCGAAATCAAGCGCCGCCTCGAAGCGCGGATGGAGCGGCTACTGGCCGCAGCTACAAGCGGCAAGCTTTAAGCGGCAAGCCGAGCACTCTCTTCTTGTAGCTTGCAGCTTGTGGCTTGCCACGCCCCCCGCCGCTATACTTCCCGGCTTTTCCTGAATAAATGCCAATAGGGTCCCGCCGCGCATGGATAAGACCTACCAGCCGCACGCCATTGAAACTTCCTGGTACAACACCTGGGAGTCCGAGAACTACTTCGCCCCGCAAGGCGCGGGCGATTCCTACACCATCATGATCCCGCCACCGAACGTCACTGGCAGCCTGCACATGGGCCATGGCTTCAACAACGCGATCATGGACGCCCTGATTCGCTTTCGCCGCATGCAGGGGCGCAACACCCTGTGGCAGCCAGGCACCGACCACGCTGGCATCGCTACGCAGATGCTGGTAGAGCGCCAACTCGAAGCCAAGGGCCAGAGCCGCCACGACCTGGGCCGGGAGAAGTTCCTGGAAAAAGTCTGGGAATGGAAAGCCGAGTCCGGTGGCAACATCACCCGTCAGATCCGTCGCCTCGGCTCGTCCGTAGACTGGAGCCGCGAACGCTTCACCATGGATGATGGCCTGTCGGAAGCGGTCAAGGAAGCCTTCGTGCGCCTGCACGAGGATGGCCTGATCTACCGTGGCAAACGCCTGGTCAACTGGGACACCAAGCTGCACACCGCGATTTCTGACCTAGAAGTGGAAAACCACGACGAAAAGGGCTTCCTGTGGAACCTCAAGTACCCGTTGGCTGACGGCGCCAAAACCGCCGAGGGCAACGACTACCTGATCGTCGCCACCACCCGCCCGGAAACCATGCTGGGCGACTCCGCCGTTGCGGTTAACCCCAACGACGAGCGCTACCAGGCCCTGATCGGCAAGTTCGTCGAACTGCCGCTGGTCGGGCGCCGTATCCCGATCATCGCCGACGACTACTGCGACCCAGCGTTCGGCACCGGTTGCGTGAAAATCACCCCGGCCCACGACTTCAACGACTACGAAGTGGGCAAGCGCCACAACCTGCCGCTGCTCAACATCTTTGACAAGAACGCCAGCGTGCTGCCGGCCTGCCAAGTGTTCAACCTCGACGGCACCCTCAACGACAGCGTCGACGGCCAGATCCCGGCGCAGTACGCCGGCCTGGACCGCTTCGAGGCCCGCAAGCAGATCGTCGCCGACTTCGATGCCGCCGGCCTGCTGGTCAGCGTTGACGACCACGCCTTGAAAGTGCCCAAGGGCGACCGCTCCGGCACCATCATCGAGCCGTGGCTGACCGACCAGTGGTACGTCTCCACCAAACCCCTGGCCGAGCCCGCGATTGCCGCCGTTGAAGACGGCCGCATCCAGTTCGTGCCCAAACAATACGAAAACATGTACTTCTCCTGGATGCGCGACATCCAGGATTGGTGCATCAGCCGCCAACTGTGGTGGGGCCACCGCATTCCGGCCTGGTACGACGAGGCCGGCAAGGTCTATGTCGGCCGCGACGAAGCGCAGGTGCGTGCCAAGCACAACCTGGGCCCGGACGTGGCGCTGCAACAGGACAACGACGTCCTCGACACCTGGTTCAGTTCCGGCCTGTGGACCTTCTCCACCCTGGGCTGGCCAGAGCAGACGGAGTTCCTGAAGAAATTCCACTCCACCGACGTTCTGGTCACCGGTTTCGACATCATTTTCTTCTGGGTCGCCCGGATGATTATGCTCACCATGCACCTGGTGAAAAACGAAGACGGCACGCCGCAAGTGCCGTTCAAAACTGTCTACGTGCATGGCCTGGTACGCGACGGCCAGGGCCAGAAGATGTCCAAGTCCAAGGGCAACGTCCTGGACCCGCTGGACATCATCGACGGCATCGACCTGGAAACCCTGGTGCAAAAACGCACCACCGGCCTGATGCAGCCCAAACTGGCGAAAAAGATCGAGAAGCAGACCCGCGACGAGTTCGCCGACGGCATCGCCAGCTACGGCACCGACGCCCTACGCTTCACCTTCTGCTCGCTGGCGTCCACCGGCCGCGACATCAAGTTCGACATGGGCCGCGTCGAAGGCTATCGCAACTTCTGCAACAAGATCTGGAACGCTGCGCGCTACGTGCTGGACAAGGGCGAAGATTGCGGCCAGAACGGCGAAGCGGTGGAGCTGTCCCTGGCCGATCGTTGGATCATCTCCCAGTTGCAGCGCACCGAAGCCGAAGTGACCCGCCAACTCGACCAGTTCCGCTTCGACCTGGCGGCGCAGGCCTTGTACGAGTTCATCTGGAACCAATACTGCGACTGGTACCTGGAACTGTCCAAACCCGTGCTGTGGGACGAAAACTCGCCCATCGAACGCCAGCGCGGCACCCGCCGCACCCTGGTACGCGTGCTCGAAGTGGCGATGCGCCTGGCCCATCCGTTCATGCCGTTCATCACCGAAGAAATCTGGCAGCGCCTCGCGCCGCTGGCCGGTATCGAGGGCAAAACCATCATGCTGCAGCCTTGGCCAGTGGCCAACGAAGCTCGCATCGATGAGGCGGCCGAAGGCGATATCGAATGGCTCAAGAGCTTGATGCTCGGCACGCGCAACATCCGTGGCGAGATGAACATCGGCCCGGGCAAACCCCTGCCGCTGTTCCTCAAAAACGTCAACGCCCAGGACCAGCGTCGCCTGAGCGAAAACGAAGCGATGCTGAAAAAACTGGCCAAGCTCGAATCCATCACCGTATTGGCCGCGGGCCAAGAAGCGCCGCTGTCCGCCACCGCCCTGGTGGGTGAGATGGAAGTGCTGGTGCCCATGGCCGGCCTGATCGACAAAGCTGCCGAACTGGCGCGCCTGGACAAGGAAATCCAGCGCCTGCAAGGCGAAGTGCAACGGGTCGGCGGCAAGCTGTCCAATGCCGGTTTCGTTGACAAGGCCCCGGCCGAAGTCATCGACAAGGAGCGCGCCAAACTGGCCGAGGCCGAACAGGCCCTGGGCAAGTTGGCCGAGCAACATGCGCGGATTGCCAGCCTGTAAGGTGTCGCCCGTATGAAAAGAGACCTTCGGGTCTCTTTTTTTTGGCCCCCAAACGCCCTGCGCAAAAACACCGGGGGAGCGAGCAGGCTCGTACAGTTGATCGGTACTCCCCATAGATGTGGGACAATGCCCGCCACTTTGAGCCAACCCCCGAATCGACCCGCCCATGACCGCCCCCAGCAAACCTAAAGCCCCGCGCACCAAAACCAAGCCTGCCAAGGCTGTAGAGCCACGCGCCAAGGCCAGCCTGCACCCGCGCAACCGCCACCAGGGTCGCTACGACTTCCCGGCGCTTATCAAGACCACACCGGAATTGGCGCGTTTTGTGATCCTCAACCCTTACGGCAAGGAAAGCATCGACTTCGCCAGCCCCGATGCGGTGCGGGTGTTCAACCGGGCGCTGCTCAAGTCCTTCTATGGCGTTGCCCACTGGGACATTCCCGCCGACTACCTGTGCCCGCCAGTACCGGGACGTGCCGATTACGTGCACTTCCTCGCCGACCTGCTGGCCAGCGTCAACGAAGGCGTGATCCCCCGTGGCGCGCCGGTCAAGGTGCTGGACATCGGCATGGGCGCCAACTGCGTCTACCCGTTGATCGGCTATAGCGACTACCGCTGGCACTTCCTGGGTTCGGAGATCGACCCCAAGGCCATCGCCGCCGCCAAGGCCATCGTGCAATCCAATGGCCTGAACAAAGCCATCCAGTTGCGCCAGCAAAATAACCCCAAACACATCCTGCTGGGTTTGCTTGAGGCCAACGAACGTTTCGACCTGACCATGTGCAACCCGCCGTTCCACGCCTCGATGGACGAAGCGACCCGTGGCAGCGAGCGCAAATGGCGCGCCCTGGGCCGCGCCGACCCCAAGCGCCAGTTGCCGGTGCTGAACTTCGGCGGCCAATCGGCAGAGTTGTGGTGCGAGGGCGGTGAAGCGCGCTTCGTCACCCAGCTGATCGCCGAAAGCGCCCATGTGCCCCAGCAAGTGCTGTGGTTCAGCACCCTGGTTTCCAAAGCCTCGAACCTGCCCGCGATCCAGACCGCCCTAAAAAAGGCCGGCGTCCTGCAAAGCCAAGTGGTGGAAATGTCCCAGGGCCAGAAGCAAAGCCGCTTCGTCGCCTGGACGTTCCAGACCGAGGCGCAACAGCAAGCTTGGCGCCAACGCTGGGCCCGCAAGGACTGAGCACCAACAAATCGCAGGCAATAAAAAACCGTGCCCGGATCGCTCCGGCGCACGGTTTTTTTTGAACTTCGGTCTTACTTGTTAACAGCGTCGGTCAGGCCTTTAGCCACAACCAGCTTGATAACTTTTTTGGCAGCGATTTCGATGGCAGCGCCAGTCGAAGGGTTACGGCCAGTACGGGCAGGACGCTCGGTCACTTTCAGCTTGCCAATGCCTGGCAGAGTGATTTCGCCGCCATTTTCCAACTGATCGGCAACGATTTGGGCCAGTTGGTCCAGAGCGTTGCGTGCGGTGGTCTTCGGCTCGCCGATGGCACCAGCGATATCGCTGATCAGTTCGTCTTTAGTCATAGCCATTGTGGTGTTCCTTCCCTATCAAATTCATTTGGATTGCAGAGTGCAGTGTCAGCCATCGAGCCAGATCTTCTGGACCTGGCACCCCGGTTGGAACCACGACGGGTCGGGGCTATAGATACCGAAATCAGGGTTTGGTTCGACCTGACAGTGCTGAATGCACGCTTAACGCCGAGAGTTCGCGTAAGACGGGGGCAAAACTAGCACAGAGACGGGGAAATATCCGCCTCTACCTACCCAATTGGTCAGCTTTATCGCCTCAAACCCATAAAAAATTGCATGACACGGGTCAGAACCGCCCAAATCTGTCGTCGGACAGCGCCCAAACCCGCAGGTACGGTACACTTGGGCCTTTTCCGGCGAGCCCGCCCCCGCCCTTCCACCAGCCGAGAAGCCCATGCCGATCCGTCATTGCATCGTCCACTTGATCGACAAAAAACCCGACGGTACGCCTGCCGTTCTTCATGCCCGCGACTCGGAACTGGCAGAGTCGACGGCCATCGAAAACATGCTCGCCGACCTCAACGAGAGCTACAACGCCAAGCAAGGCAAGGCGTGGGGGCTGTTCCATGGCGAATCAGGGGCGCACCCGTTCAGCGGCTGGCTCAAGGAATACCTGGACGGCGGCAAGGACTTCACCGCGTTCAGCCGCGTCGCGGTCGAACACCTGCAAAAGCTGATGGAAGAGTCCAACCTGTCGGTCGGCGGCCATGTGCTGTTCGCCCACTATCAACAGGGCATGACCGACTACCTGGCCATCGCCCTGCTACACCACAGCGAAGGCGTGGCTGTTACCGAGCAACTGGACGTGACGCCCTCGCGCCACCTGGACCTGGGCCAGTTGCACCTGGCGGCGCGGATCAACATTTCCGAGTGGCAGAACAACAAGCAGTCCAAGCAGTACATCTCCTTTATCAAGGGCAAGAATGGCAAGAAAGTCTCGGAGTACTTCCGCGACTTCATCGGCTGCCAGGAAGGCGTCGATGGCCCCGGCGAAACCCGCACCCTGCTCAAGGCCTTCAGTGACTTCGTCGAAAGCGAAGACCTGCCGGAAGAATCGGCCCGCGAGAAAACCAAGACCCTGGTGGACTACGCCAGCAGCCAGGCCAAGCTCGGCGAGCCGATGGGCCTGGAAGAGTTGTCGGAATTGATCGACGAAGAACGGCCCAAAGCTTTCTACGACCACATCCGCAACAAAGACTACGGTCTGTCCCCGGAAATCCCTGCCGACAAACGCACCCTCAATCAATTCCGCCGTTTCACCGGCCGCGCTGAAGGCCTGTCCATCAGTTTCGAGGCGCACTTGCTGGGCTCCAAGATCGAGTACGACGAAGAAGCCGGCACCCTGATTATCAAGGGCCTGCCCACCCAACTGACCGATCAGCTCAAGCGCCGTAACTGATGCTGGGCGGTGTATTGAAGAAAATCCTGCTGGTTTTGCTGGTGGTGGTGATCTATCAGAACTGGGGCAAGGTCGAGCGCTTGTTCAACCCCGGGGAAGCGGTCTCGCAGGCAACCCGCACCCAGGCCAAAGTGGTGTTCTACACCACCGCGTGGTGCGGTTACTGCCAGAGCACCCGGCGGTTTCTCGACCACAAAGGTATCCCGTACCAGGAGTTCGATATCGACAAGGACGCCCAGGCCCGCCAGGCCTACCAGGCACTGGGCGGTGGTGGAATTCCGATCTTGGATGTCAACGGTACGCTGATCCGCGGCTACGAGCCGAACGCCATCCTCAAGGCCCTACCGTAGCAAGCGGGCTTGCCCGTGCTCGGTCGCGTAGCGGCCCAACACCGTCAAGGGCAAGCCCGCTTGCGCCTCATTGCGCTTCGATGCGAAAGCCTAAACGCGGGAAGTGCACATGCACCACGCCTGCGCGTTCGTCTTCGCGGCGCAGGATCAATTCTTCGCTGCCGGCAAACAGCAACTCACCGGCCACCGGATCGACACCGTAGTCGGTCGCCGCGATCAGCACTGGCTGGCCGGGTTTCACACCGTTGGGTTCAGCGAACACCTCACTCGGCAACACCGCCGGTTGCGCCGCGCGGGCCACCTGCAAGGCCTCTTCGGCGCTCATGTCGCTGGCTGCGCCTTGGCCAAACGCCAATACCCGCGCGAACCAGGCCGAAACCGCCGGATAGGCGTCCACCAACGGTGCCGTGACGGGTGTGCCCTTGAGGAACCACAAAGGGTGGGCCATGGCGAAGTCGGCGATCGACGGCTCGCCGAAGAGGAAATCCCCCGGCTCATGCTGCAACTGCTGTTCCAGGCGCGCCATGATGCTCGGCCACTGGTGACGGGCCTGCTGCGCCGACAACCGGCTGGCACTGCCGCCATTGAACAACCCGGCACGGTCGGCCAGGAACGCCTTGACTGCTTCGGGCGGCAATTGGGCAAACCGCAGGGCCACGGATTCGGGCTGAAACACCAGGCTTACCGCGTGCTGGAACACCACCGAGTCTGCCCACGCGGCGAACGCCGTCACGATCATTTCCTGGCCTTGGGGGAACAGCGTCGGCGCAGCTTTTTCCTGCTCCAGGCGCCGGGCGATCAGGGCCGTATCGCAGTAGATATCGGCGCCGACTTGCAGCACCGGGGTCTTGCGGTAGCCGCCGGTCAGGGCTGTGAGGTCGGGTTTGGGCATCATCGGCGGGATTTTCACCGAGCGCCAGGATAGGCCTTTAAAGCCCAGCAGCAAGCGGGCCTTTTGCGCGAATGGGGACGTCGGGTAGTGGTGCAGGATCAACGCGGACATGCTGGAAACCTTCGCCGTTGTGGGGAATGCGCAGCTTAGCGCGCAAATCCGCGCCAGTGCCTGATGGGAACCCATCAGTCAGCGTGATGGGCCCACTGCGGCGCTGGCCACCAGGCATTCCTTGGCGCTCTTACGCAGTTTTTTAATCAGCCGCTCCTGGCGCAGCGCTTCGCCCTTGTCGCGGCAGGCTTCGGTATACACCAGCGCCACCGCTGGGCTGGAGAGAAAAAACCGCGCGCCCTTGCCCCGTTGGTGAGCGGCGAAACGGCGCACCGGGTCATCGCTGATGCCGCAGTACAAGGCGCCATTGGCGGCGCGCACCAGGTACACGAACCAGGTTTTGGGGCTGGGCAGGTCGTTCACGGGGCAATCTGGGCGAGGAAAGAGAAGCCGCGATCTTATCAGCGACTGGCCTGGAATGCCTTCAAGCCCTTCAGGGCCTGGCCCCGCACGGCGTTGCGCACCAGGGGCGTCCAGCCCAGCAACAGGCCTTTGGTGCCCAAGGCCTGACGCGCCCAACGCCACAGGTCGAAATGGTCGTGGTGCTCGCAGATCTTGCCGTCGCGAAACACAAAGCGTGCCTGGATATCGTTGACCACCACCCGGCCAGTTTGGCTGAACAGGTAGGTGGCGACCCAGTGAGCGCTACCGGTGTTGCCCTCGCTGCGCACGCTGTCGAAGGTCAAGGTGAAATCCTTGGCCCGGGTGGTGAGCATGCGCCACATGTCACCGGCATCACGGCCACGCAACGGGCCGAACGCTGGGTCGTGGAACAGCACGTCGTCGGTGTAGCAGGCGCTCATCGCCTCGGCATCCAGACGCTGGAACGCGCGATAGAACTCGGTAATCAGGGCGTTATGGGCGTCAGTCATGGCCAGGCTCCACAAGTAAAAAGAATGCAGCACGATAATCCGCCAACGCCGGGAAAACCACGGGCATTCGCTGGGCGAATGGCAATGGTGCTAAGGCACCATGCCGCTGCTGCGGGCATAGGTGAACAAGTCCACATCGGTGGAGATGCACAAGCGCTGCATGGCGGTGCTCTTTTGCTTGCTGATGGTGGAAATGCTGCGGTTGACGTGGGCTGCGATCTGGCTGACGGTCATGCCGCTGGCGAGCATGCGTACCACTTCACGCTCCTTGCCAGACAACTGCGGTTGCGCCGAAGGGTCGCCGCACCCCGCCTCCACCAGTTGCTCCCGCAGGCACTCGCTGACGAAGGTCTGGCCTTCGCTCACGGCCCTGATGGCCCTGGGCAGTTCCCGGGCCGAGGCGCTCTTGGCCACGATGGCCTGGGCACCGTGGGCAAAGGAGGCACGCAGGGTAGCGACATTGGCGAACATGGTCACTAGGATCACGGGCAGGTGCGGGTACTGACGGCGCAACAGGCCCAGCAGGCCGTAGCCATCGGACTGACGGTTGCCCGGCATGGCAAAGTCAGTGACCAGCACGTCACAGGGAACGCTGCCCACCAAGGCCAGCAGTTCATCGGGGCCATCGGCCTCGCCTACGACCTTGCAGCGCCCTCCGGCCTCGATCACCACTCGCTGGCCGACACGCACAATGGGGTGGTCGTCGGCGATTATGACGCGCAGCATCGGTGCTCTCCCTGGATGATGGCAAATTGAATTCGCGCAAAGTACCGCTGCCGCACGCCTCTCACAACCGGCAAAAAAACGCGCTAAACAACCATCCCCCGTGTTTGCGAGAGCGCGCATAAAGCCCACAAAACAAAAAGAAAAAGCTTACATACACAAATTACAGACACAGAAGAAACATCCTGCATTTGTCGTGCGAAATGTGGGTTATCACCTACAAGGCGACCAATTGATTGAGGCAGGCTTGCACCTCATCGCGAAAGTGCGCCAGGGCCTGGTCGTTCACGGCCACCCCTGAGGCCAGGACCGCGCTTATCAGTTGCGTGCCGCGCCGCTCCAGATCCGCCATCCCCAGGAAAGCAATGCCCCCCACCAAGCGGTGCAGGCGTTCGGCGGTGGTCCCCGCATCCCGTGCAATACGCGCCTGGGCCAATATCAGGCTGTCTGCCCGGACCTCCTCGATCAACTTGGCCAGCATCAGGTCGACCATTTCGGGGCAACCGAAAATGTTCACTAGTTGCGCCCGCGTCGGCAGCAGGCAGGCTGCCCCCCGGGGTGCGAGCCCAGCAGGTCCTGGTGCCATGAGGGCCGACGCGGGTAGCCAGCGTTCGAGTACTTCGCGCAGTTTTTCCAGGGTTAGGGGTTTGAGCTGCCAGGCGTCCATGCCGGCTTCGGCGCAACGTTGAGCTTCATGGGGGTCGCGGCTGGCGGTCAGGGCGATGATGGGGACGCGCGGGCTGCCCTCGGCCTGCTCACGACGGCGCACTTCGCGAGCCATGGCGTAGCCGTCCATGACCGGCATGCGGCAATCACTGATGAGCAGGTCAAAGGGCCGACGCCTCAAGGCTTCCAGCGCCGCGAGGCCATCGGCGACCACCTCGTGGCCCACCTGCAGGCGTTGCAGGCACCAGCCCATCAAGATGCGGTAAGCCGGGTGGTCCTCCACCACCAGCACGGTCGATGCCTGCCAGCACAAGGGTGGGGCCGCCATTCCCGGACCCTGTCCGGGGTTGCCGCCGGGCTGCCTATTCAGTGCTGGCATCAGCAGGGGCGCACAAAAGCTAAGGAAAACATTCTGATGGTCTTACAGAAAAATTCGGGCAGCGACCTTAGCCAACTCATCAGACATTTAGCGATACAAGAACTACGAAAAGACAAAAAATCCTACAAGTAAATCTACAAATTCCGACGAACAGCCGTCCCGAACGGAAAATTCGCCAATGTCGTAATTGTTGTATTTCCCCTGCGCCGCCCCCCCCGATAGATTTCGCCCTACCCCACCAGAGGGTAAAAACACCTCCCACGGAGGGCTTGAATCAGACCCGCTACCTGGATACCTGCCAGGGCTTTTTGCCACTCGCACATTCAGCCCGGCGCGTCAGCCGACCTTGCACCGGACATAGATCAAATGAACAAGTTTGCCCTCGCACTCTGCAGCGCCCTGTTAATTGCCCACAGCGCCTCGGCATTGGCCGCCAGCTCGACCGAGTTGGCTATCAAAGGCCTGATTACCCCCAGCGCCTGCACCCCCACACTGTCTTCGAGCGGTGTCATTGACCTGGGCAAGATTTCTGCCAGCGACCTGGATGAAATGGGGATCACCCCCATCGGCAAACGCACGCTGCAAATGAACGTCACCTGCGAGGCCCAGACGTTGATGGCGCTCAGTTCCACGGACAACCGCGCCGGGTCCGCCTACGTCAACGGTCTCTATGGCCTGGGGCTAATCAATGGCGACCAGAAGCTGGGCTACTACGACCTGACCCTGATGCGCCTGGTGGCCGACAGCATTCCCGCTCAGGTGATCTGGTCCGCAGACAAGGGCGCCACCTGGGAAAATAAGATTTACCTGATGCCAGGTACCTGGGTCTCGGCGGCGGCATTGGGCGGCCCGCTGCAACCGATCCCGGTTAAGGAAATGAACGTGGATGTGGACGTGGGTATTCGCTTCGCGCCAGCTGCCGAGTTGGACCTGAGCAACGAAGTGCCTATCGACGGCTCCACCACGCTGGATGTGATGTACCTATAAGCCCCGTCGACGTTTGCCAGCCTGTTATCCCGGCTGGCTCAAAGTGGACACACCGCCGATCTTAACAACGGAGATCAAATGAACAAATTTGCCATCGCGCTCAACACCGCCCTATTGATTGCCGCAACACCCACGGCGTTTGCCGCCAGTTCAACCGAATTGGCCATCAGTGGCCTCATTACTCCCAGCGCCTGCTCCCCCATGCTCTCCAGCGCAGGCGTTGTCGATTACGGCAAGATCTCGGCCAAAGACCTCAATGCCAGCGGGGCGACCGCCCTGCCTAATGTCACGCTGCAGTTAACCATCGATTGCGAGGCGGCCACGCTGTTTGCCCTCGAGCCCCTGGATAACCGTAGTACCTCGGGTTTTCCCGGGAGTAGCTACGGCATCGGTTTCGTCAACGGGACCAAAAAGCTCGGCACCTATTACTTGGAGATGAAGAACCCTCTAGCCGATGAAGTGCCGGCGCATACCATCGCGTCCGGCGACAACGGCGTCACTTGGTACAAGGAAAAATTCATGGACCCCGGCTACCTCCATGCCATCAGTTCCCCTGTGGACAACTCCACGCCGATCCCCCTCAAGAACCTGAAGATGGACCTGCTCATCAACACCAGCATTCTGAGAACAGACAACATGGATCTGAGTGACGAGGTGCCGATCGACGGTTCCGCCACGCTTGATGTGATTTACCTGTAACCCCGACCCGAAGGAGCTTTATCGCCCTATGAACCTTTCAGTACCCATGCTGTTGACCGGGCTGTTATTCGCGCCCGCGCTGCTGGCCGCCAGCAATACTCAACTGGCCGTCAACGGGGCGATTACCCCCAATGCCTGCCAGCTGAACCTGACCGGCGGCGGCGACATCGACCATGGCAAGGTGTCAGCCCAAACGCTCAACGCCGACCAGTACACCAGCCTGCCCACCGTGGTGATCGACATGGAGGTGGTCTGCGAAGGTTCGACCCTGCTCGCCTTCAACACCGTGGACAACCGCTCCGGTTCGTCGGCCATCAATGACAACTGGCATGGCTTGGGCATGGTCAATGACGAGGAAAAACTGGGCAGCGTTTACCTGGGCATCATCAATAGCCAGGCGGACGACATGCCTGCCGGTGCCATTCTGTCCAGGGATGGCGGCGCCACCTGGATGCCCACCACCTACCTGGGCCACAACGGCATGACAGCCATTGCCCTGACCAGCCAGCCGCTGGTGCCGGCGGCGCTCACGACCCTCAAGGCACAACTGCGGTTCAACACCATGATCGCCCGCGCCAATGACCTGACCCTGACCGACGAAGTACCGCTCGACGGCCATATCACCGTGCAAATGAAATACCTGTAATCGGGCTCAGCCTGTTTAAGCCCTCTTCTAGAAAGGAACTCTTTAGCAATGAACAAGACACTTGGTTTCGCCGCTTGCGCCCTCCTGCTGGCCACTTCACACGCCAGCTTCGCCGCATCCACCGTAGACCTCACCGTCAAGGGCCTGATCGTGCCGAGCGCCTGCGTACCGGCCCTGGACGGAGGCGGCACCATCGACATCGGCAAGATCTCGGCCAAGGACCTGAACCAGGACACCTCGACCCAGGTCGCCAGCAATACCCTGCAAATGACCGTCACCTGCGAAGGCAAGACCCTGATCGCCCTCAACGCCATCGACAACCGCGCGGGGTCCGCGATCGACACCGATGGCTACGGCCTGGGGCTGATTAACAGCAACCAGAAACTGGGCAAGTACACCCTCGGCCTGCTCAACCCGCAAGCCGACAGCGTCGCCGCGCAGACTATCGCTTCCACCGACGGCGGCCTCACTTGGGGCCAGGGCAGCGACTGGACGCCCGGGCTGTACATGTCGGTAGCCGCCCCAAGCGACCTGAGCGTGCCGATCCCCGTGCAGATCTGGAACGTGGAACTGGTGGTCAACACCATCATCGCCGCTGCCAGCACCCTGGACCTGACCAATGAAGTGCAGATCGACGGCCTCTCCACCCTGGAAGTGAAGTACCTGTAAGCGCCAATGCCCCTGCCGCGCATCTTGGTGCAGCAGGGGCAACAGGCCTCCCCCATGAACCGGACGCACTCACCCCCAGTGAACCGCAGCCCATGAACACATCCACCCGCACACCCACCCTGCTGCTCTCGCTGCTGGCTACCACCACGGCCCTGGCCGACTCTAGCGTGCAACTGGCCGTGCAGGGCGCACTCACACCCAGCGCCTGCGTCGTGTTGCTGTCCAAAAACGGAATCATCGACCTGGGCCGGATTCCCGCCAAAAGCCTGAACAAGGACGAGTTCACCGTACTGCCCAGCCAGATACTGGAACTGAACGTGACCTGTGGCTCACCCACCCTCTATGCCCTGGTGGGCATGGACAACCGCGCCGACTCTTCCCTGGCGCCGGGGTTCTTCTACGGCTTAGGCAAGAACATCCATGCCCCCGTCGAACGCCTGGGCTCGGTGGCGTTTTCCTACCGCAACCCCGTAGGCGATGGGCAAGCCGTGCAACCACTGGCCTCCAGCAACAACGGCGCCTCCTGGTTTCCCGAGCCCAACGCCTACCCGAGAAACTACATGGCCTTCGCCCAGCCCGGAGCGATCGTACCCCGGCCCCTCACAAGGCTCGACACCCTCGTGCGGATCGACACCTCGATCAACGCCGCGATGTACCTGACCCTGGATCAAGAGGTGCCGCTGGACGGTTCGATCACCCTGGACCTGCGGTATTTGTGATGCCTCCCTTTAACCCCTACGGACATCCCATGACCACGCACACTCCCCCTCGCTGGCTCGCCGCCTGCCTCGCCAGCCTGACCCTGGGCCTTGGCGCCCCGGCCGCCGCCGACGGCATGATCCCTGACACCTCGGTGGTGATAATCGAAGAGGAACAGGGCGAAGCCCAGGTCTCGGTGACCAACAGCGATCCGACCCTGGCCCTGCTCAACGTCACCCTCGAAGACATCCCCGAAGACACCGAACCCCTGGTATTCGTCACACCACCTCTATCCCGAGTCGAGCCGTCAAAGACCCAACTGGTGCGCTTTATTCTGCAAACCGAAAAGCCCTTGCTGACCCAACGCCTAAAACGAGTGATTTTCGAAGGCATGCCCCAGGGCCGTTCCGCCGTGGCCGACGGCCATGCCAGGGTGGGCGTCACCGTGCGCCAGAACCTGCCGGTGATCCTGCACCCCAAGGGCCTGGCGAAAAACCGCACGCCCTGGACCGACCTGACCTGGCGTCTGGGCGATGGCCAGTTGCACGTCACCAATGCCACGCCTTACGTGGTGCGTCTGGCCCAGGAGCTGCAACTGCTGCCGGGAAAGACCAGCGCCATGCTGCCGCGCACCTACGTGCTGCCAGGGGAAACCCTGAGCGTGGCAGCCAACAGCCCCGGTGCGACCAGCGTGCGTCTGCAACCGGCCACGGTGTACGGCTTTGCGGTGGCAGCCTACGAGGCACCACTGCAATGACCCCGCAAGTGCCTCTCATGTAATAAGCGGGCTCACCCGCGCTGGGGTGCGCAGCGCCCCTTAGTTTCTGTGGCCGCCGTTTTTTACGGCCGCTACGCGACCGAGCGCTTGCTACAACGCACAACGGCGGCGGCCACAACGCATTTCACAACCTGAGAACCCTGCGTGAACACAGTAGACATTGACCGTGATGGCAAAGCCGTGCCCGGCGTTTCCATCTGCGCCTATACCAGCGCGCTACCGACCCGCAGCGCTCTGGCCCTGGCCACCGCCGTGCTGCTGGCCGACGCCCGGGCGGCCAGTGCATCGACCTTCGACCTGCAAACCCTGCAACAACGGGGCATCGACCCGCACCTGGCCAGCTTGTTGCTGCAAGCGCCGCGTTTCACCCAGGGCGAGCACCGGGTGACGCTGACCGTCAACGGCCAACGCCGGGGCCGAGTCGATGCGCGCTTCGATCAAGACGGCAAGTTGTGCCTGGCCCCAGCGCTGCTGAGCGCGGCGGGCCTGCGCCTGGGCAGCGATGACAGTTGCCAGGGCTTTTTGCGTGAGTACCCGCAAACCCTGATCGAACAAGACCCGGCCAGCCTGAGCCTGGCGCTGGTGGTGCCCACCGACGCCCTCCGCCCGCAGGAGCGGGAACTGTCAGGCTATGAAACCGGCGGTTTCGCCGGCCTGCTCAACTACGACCTCAGTGGCCTGTACAACCGCTATGGCGACGACAGCAGCCGCTTCGGCTCGGCCAACACTGAGGTGGGCTTCAATGCTGGCGACTGGATCGTGCGCAGCCGCCAGGTGCAGACCTGGCAGGATGACAGCTCCCGCGCCACCCACCTGGAAGCCTACGCCCAGCGCACCTTCGCCCAACACCAAGCAGTACTCCAGGCCGGGCAGATCAACCTCTACAACCCGGTACTCGCCGGGGCACAGATCACCGGCGTGCAGGTGCTCACCGAACAGGCCCTGCAAGACCAGGCCCAGGGCGCCAGCATCCAGGGCGTCGCCAACAGCCCGGCGCAGGTCGAGGTGCGCCAAAACGGCGCGTTGATCCACTCCACCGTGGTGCCCGCCGGGCCCTTCAGCCTAAGCAACGTGCGCCGCCTCAACAGCCGCGCCGATGTCGAGGTCACGGTCAAGGAAAGCGCGGGCGAGGAACGGCGCTTCACCGTCCCCGCCGCCATGCTCGGCATC
Source organism: Pseudomonas sp. MF08875 (assembly GCF_059862525.1). Classification (NCBI taxonomy): domain Bacteria; kingdom Pseudomonadati; phylum Pseudomonadota; class Gammaproteobacteria; order Pseudomonadales; family Pseudomonadaceae; genus Pseudomonas; species Pseudomonas sp. MF08875. Next base: position 50,853 of record NZ_JCBCUW010000003.1, on the reverse strand, counting down.
GGCCTGCCCGCCCCCGGCTTCTCGGTGGCTGCCGGGCAAGTACGCAACCTGGGCGACAGCCGCGGCGAAGCCCCATGGGTGGTCAGCGCCGGTTGGAGCGGCGCGCTCGGCCCCCACACCAGCTATGGCCTCGGCGCACTGGCGGCCAGCGATTACCGCTCCGTCGGCGCCAGCCTGGGCCTGACCCCATGGCCGGCCAGCCAGGTGCAAGTGGCCGTGCAAGCGGCCGACAGCCAGGCCGACGAAACAGCGCGGGGGATGCAGGCTGACCTGTCGCTGTCCCAGCAAATCGGCGAGCGCTGGTCGGTCAGCGCCGGCACCTCGTACCGCACCCGAGGCTACCGGGAATTACAGGACGCCGCCTTCGATGCCGACTCGCGCTCCAACACCAACGCACGCTACCGCGACCAGCAAAGCCTCAGCGCTGCCTGGTCGCACCCTTGGCTGGGGGCCTTCAGTGGCGGCGTGTCGCGCACCACCTCCTTTGGCGGTAAAAGCAGTGATCGCGCCCTGGCCTCCTGGGGCACCAACCTGGGCGCGGTGTCGATTTCCGCCAGCGCCGAATGGCAAATGGGCGGCGCTGCCCACCAGGACAACAGCCTCTACCTGAGCGTCAGTGTGCCCCTGGGCGGTAATCGCCGCGGTCGCACCTGGGTGCGCGACTCCGGCGGCGAGCACCGCACCGGCCTAGGCATGAGCGAGCAGGTCAACGATCAGTTCAGCTACCGCGTCGGGGTGGAGCAAGACACCCGCGATCATCAGGTCGAATCCTCCCTGGGGGTTTCCGTGCTGCCGCGCTACAGCCAACTGGACCTGAACTACACCCGCGACGATAGCGAACGCTCCAGCTACCAGGGCGGCATGCGCGGCGCCGTGGTGCTGCACGGCACCGGCATGACCCTGTCGCCTTACCCGGTGCGCGACACCTTCGCCGTGCTGTCGGTGGCGGACATGAGCGGTATCAAAGTCAGCACCCCCAGCGGCCCGGTATGGACCGACTGGCAAGGCCAGGCTGTGGTGCCGCAGGTCAGCGCCTACGGCCGCACCCCGGTGCAAGTGCAGACCCGCTCACTGCCGCGCAATGCCGACATCGGCAACGGCCTGGCGATGATCGCCGCCGGCCGTGGCGCCGTAGACCGTGTCGAGTTCGAGGTGAGCAAAACCCGCCGCGCGCTGCTCACCGTTAGCACACCCCAAGGCCAACCGCTGCCACGGGGGGCCACGGTAAGTGACGCCAACGGCGAATTCGTCACCCTGGTGCTGGAGGGCGGCAAGGTGTTCCTGACCAACGTCCTGGAGGTGCCGCGCCTGTGGGTCAAGGCCCCCGGGCAACCGCGCTGCGAACTGAGCTACGAACTAGCAGCCCAGCCCGACCTCGACCGTTACTACGAAACTGCCCCGGCCCTGTGCCGCGAAGCCACCGGAGAACAGCCATGAACCTCGTACCTTCCTTCTGGATGGCCGCCTGTGCCTTGGCCCTACTCGGCGCAGTCGCCCCGCAGGCCAGCGCCAACACCTGCCAACTGAACCTGAGCGAACCGCTGCTGGATTTCGGCCTGATGAACCGCGCTGCCCGCAACCCCTCGGCCCCGCAATGGCTGTTGGGTGAACGGCGCATCAGCGTGCAGCTCAATTGCCCCCAGGCCCAAGACATGACCCTGTTCTACCGCGCCGCCGCCGCCGCCGCCAGCGCCGAACGCCTGCGCTTCACCGAACGCGGCAGCTACGCCCTGCGTGTACAGGAGGCGGTGCTCGACGGCCAAGCCGTGGAACTGGGCTTGCTCGCAGGCAGTGGCCAGGCGCCGGGGCACGTCGCCCAAGCCCTGGCCTGGCGACCGAACCACGCCATCACCCCGCTGCGCGATGGCGTGCCCGCCCAGGGCAAGAGCCTGGCGCTGGTGGTGCAGGTCAGTGCCTGGGCCCAAGCCGATGCCACCCAACTGCGCGAAGCCGTCACCTGGGAAACCTCAGGCCTGCTCGACTCAGTCGCCACGGGCCGCTCGCAGCCCCTGACCCTGCAAGCCCGCTTCGCCCCGGCGGCCTGCGAACCCAGCCTGTCGGGCGGCGGCGTGGTGGACTTGGGCAAGCTCTCGGCCAGCGACCTGCGCCCCGACGAACACACTCGCTTGCCGGCCAAAAGCCTGCTGCTGAGCATCCGTTGCGACGCACCCACCTCCTTTGCCCTGGTGATGCACGACAACCGCGAAGGCACCGCCACTGGCGGCGCCGACGAAACCGCCTACGGCCTGGGCCTGGACAACAGTCGGCAAAAAATTGGCCGTTATTACCTCAACATCAACCCCGCCGATATTAGCGCCGATGCCTTGCCCCAGGTCTACCGCACCGACTCCACCACCGCCGGCACAGCCTGGAGCGGCGCTAGCAACCAACCCATTCCCATCGGCGCGCGCAGTTACCTGGGTTTCACTGCCACCCCCGGCAGTCACGCCGGCCCCGCAGCCATCCAGAACCTGAGCGGCAACATCAGCATCCAGGCCTGGATCGCCCCGACCCAGGCCCTGGACCTGAGCAACGAAGTCGCACTCGACGGCTCGGGCACCATCGAGATCATCTACCTGTAACGCAGCGAGGGCTTCACCATGAACGCAAGACTGAACACTTGGGCGGCCATCGGCCTCCTCAGCGCCGGCGCTCCCGCCCTGGCCGCCTCAACAGTGGACCTGGCGGTCAACGGCCTGATTACCCCGACAGCGTGCACCCCGACCCTGTCCAGCGGTGGCCTGATCGACTTCGGCAAAATATCCCAGCAAGACCTCAACGCCGACAAAGGCACGCGCCTGCCCCGCCGCAACCTGACGCTGGCCATCGACTGCGACGGCTTGAGCCGCTTCGCCCTGCGCATGCGCGACAACCGCGACGGCACCGCCATGGTCAACAGCGAGATCTACTACGGCCTGGGGTTGGACAACGCAGGCAACCGCATCGGCCTGTACTCGGTGACGTTCGACCCCACGCTCACCGTCGCCGACAGCCATGGGCAGATCTTCGGCACAGAATCCACCACCGCTGGCCTGGCGTGGCGCATGGCCAACCTCAACCCGATCCAGGTCGGCGCCCGCAGCTACCTGGGTTTTACCGACATCCAGGGCAGCACCAGCGGCCCGGCGGCCTTGCAACACCTGACGAGCCTGTTGGGTGTTGAGGTGGTGATTGCGGCCAAACAGGTGCTGGACCTGAGCACCGATGTGCGGCTCGATGGGTCTGGGACGTTGGAGTTGGTTTATTTGTAGGGGGGGAGGATCGTGGGGTCACCTCACCCAAGGAACAAGAAGCGGCCGTCCTGAAAAAAGGATTTGTCCGACATCAGCTCGGGAGGCCCAGTCCTTACCCTCTGCGCTCGCGTGCGCGCCAACCCCGGCGCTGACGAGCACTGGGCCAGCACAGCGCCCAAGGAGGCCCTGTGAGCCAATGCGACCCCTCGAAAATCTGCTCCATCTGTGACCAAAAAGGCCTGGCGCTCTTGCCGCTGCGCTATGCCGTGGCCCGTCCCGCCCAACTCAGTGCTCCGCCCTTGCAGGCGCCTTTCGGTCAGGGCCTGGAGCAGGTGCCGTTGCCCGGCGACAGCGCCCACTACACCCTGCGCCACCTACGCGGCGGTTACCTGTATGTGTTCAATGAAAGGCGTGGCGAGTGGAAGGCCTATGTAGTGACCACCGATGCCTACCTGTTTGAGTACGACATCCACGACAAAACCCCGCCCAACCTCGAAGGGGCTGTGCCTTGTAAACGCATGGCCAAGTCGGCGTCCTCGCGCTGCGTGATGATTCCTGATGCGACTCGCTCCACAAAAATCTGGCTGGGTTTCAGCGACGTAGCCTGGACGGCACGGGTGCTGGAGCGCCACCGGCAGCAGGCTTACCGGGAACGCCATATGCGCTGCATCGATATCGGGGCGTGGTCCAACAGCCAGGGGCAGCAGGCGCACTTGGCCGGTTTGGCCACGGCCCACGAGTGCGTGGCCGAGTATCACCTGCCGGCCCCGGGAGACGGGGCGTTGAGCGATTCCCCCCAGGTTTTTCAGAGCGGTCACGACGACCTTGAGCCGTTTTTGGCCAGTGCCCTGGCCTCAAGCCAAGGCGTGCCAGCCGCCATGGTGGCGCTGATGGACCCGGTGGGCATTGCCTTGGAACTCAACAGTCTCACCCTCGGCCAGGTGGAACGGTTTGAGCGCCAAGATGATCGTGACTGGAAAAAAGCCACGTCAACGGCCATCCAGGGACTGCGCCAGATGATGGAAGAAGACGCCGTGGCCAAGGCATTGCAGCGCCATCAAGGCGAGCGTTATGCAACGTTAGAAGGCATGCCGCTATACCCGGAATGGAGCGAAGCGGACCGTAAGCGCAACGACCTGATCTTTTCCACCTTGCCTGCGGCTCAAGAGCAAAAAGCCCGTACCCAAGCCTGGGCGCGCTATGTCGATAATTACCGCGAAGACGACCGTGCCGCTTTTGAGGCGCAACTGCAGGTTGACCTCGAGCGCTTTATGCAGCAGACGGTCACGCCGCTGGTGCAGGCCTTGGCCGGCTGGTACTGGAGCGAGGCTTTTCGCCACAGCATGCAGTGCAACCACGACGAGGAGGAATGGGACAGCGGGCTGTGTTTCACCACGCTGGTGACCACGTGTTTGACCGGGTTGACCGGCCACGCGTTGATTCTCGACAGGCTGGTGGAAGATTTGCGCGGGCGCTACAGCGACCCCGACAACCTCACCCTGCGAGCCCTGGTGTTGAACAACCGCCAGATTGCCGCGCGCCTGGATGAAGCCGCCACACCGGAGCTGGCCCTGGGCAATCCTTTCGCCTGGCGCAACGTGCTCAATGCCTTCGCCCATGTGCTGCATGAGTACGACAAAGGCCAGGTCGGCGGCGGCTTGGCCAGGGCGGCCGGGTGGGCTCACCAAATTAGCGGGGCCATGGTGCGCAGCCTGGGCACCCCTTTGAAGGCCGGGGCATCCGGGGCGCTGGATTTGGGGATCCGCTACCGCCTGCTGGGGTTGCTGGGGGCCTTGTCGGGCAAGCAGATCCTGGCGTTGTCGACCACGGCATCCGAGGCGCAGATGGCGCACATCATCAGCGAAAAAGTAGCGTTGTTGCAGCCGGGGATTGACCGCAAGGCCTTGCAGGACAAAGTCAGCAAGGAGCTCAAGCAACTGGAACGACAAGCAGGCGTGCGCGAACCCACAGGCAACAGAAATGCCCGCCAGAAAAAGGTTTTCAACTGGTACCTGATGTACGACGCCGACGTGGGCAAAGCCTTGACCGTCGACCACCGCGGCAAACTGAACAGCAACGCACCCTTGCTCCTGAGCCAGGACGAACTGCGGCGGGTGGTGGCACAACGTCAGGCGACCTTGCCCAGGCTGGCGAACCTGGATGTCGGGGTCGGCGTGGTGGGTGGGGTATTGGATGGGTGGAATGCGTACATGGCGGTGCAGTTGGTGGATAAAGAGGGAGTTACGGCGAAGGCGGGGGTTAATTTGACGGCGGCGGTGGTGGGTTTGGCGGGTGCTGGGGCTGATCTTGCACACCGCGCGTGGAGTAGATACCCAATTGAGCAGATGCGTTTGGCTCAGAGCTTAAGACGAATTATCGAAAGTAAAGCAATAAAACTTGGTGGACTTGAATTCATAGGTCGAACACTTGGAGCCGTTGCTGGAGGTTTGACTGCTCTCGTAGATTTAATGGGCGCGTTTGATGCGAAAAATAAAGGAGATAGTCCGGTTTTCTTTTTGCGTTTGTTTACGGGGCTTATAGGGCTTGGTGCCTCGCTTGGGATACTGTTTGGTTTTATGACTGCCGGTTTCGGGTTTGTGGTTTTCCTAGTTCTTGCGGGGCTTTCTTTGCTTGGGGACTGGATTGTTAATGTGATTACAGATAATAAAATTGAGATTTGGTTAGGTCAAACGCCATTTGGCATCGAGAGGACTGTCCCATTTGAAAGTCTATCTGCACAGGACGTAGCATGGAAAATACTTTTAGGGGTACAAGATGAGGTGGGTAAATGAGTGCGAGGGGGCGAATTTTTGACGGTTGGATAACTCGTTATAAAATCAATCGTCCGTTAAATAAGTATGAGATTGATGAGAGGCTTCGAGTTGGCGTGCCAATAAATTTACCTCCAGTAGATAAAGGCATAGTTAAAATGAATGGTGTTTTCGTTGAGTATGTCGATCGCTATTTTTTTCTCCGCGGCTGGGCTGCGATGTGGGGGGGTGATTTTCGCTATTGTTTTACTGTGGTTTGCAATCCTGTTTGGCTCTGCGGCATATGCTCTATACAAGGAGGATAGCGCTCTCCCGATAAATCGGCTGTTTGATCTCTCATTCGCACCTTTCTTGTTTGTGGGTTTGCTGTTGATTGTATTTGTCGTGGTGATTTTGAAAGATTTTTTTCGATATACTTACTATCCTATTCGTTTTAACCGTAAGACGCGTAAGGTGTATGTCTTTGCGGGGAGTAAATATCTTAGAGCAATGGAGGTCAACTGGGATGACGCTTATTGGTTTATCGGTCGAGCGAGTGATGGCTCTAGTGTTATATATGATTTGCGCTGTCATATACTTAGTGTGGATGGTTTTGTTGAGTGCACTTTTGCGATAGGGTATTTGAGTGATACGCGCGCAGAGGCTTTGCAACACTGGGAAATGATCCGCCGTTACATGGAAGAGTCCCCAGCCACTTTGCCCTTCCCACCCCTGGCGTTGGTTATTTCCACCGAGCCAACTTGGCGAAACTGCTTGACCATACAAGTCGGCGGTACAAGTGGGCACTCTCCCTCTTTTATGTTGTTGACCGTGCCCTGGGCATTTTTTCGTTGGATATCCCAACTCACCTGTCGGCGCCCGCGCTGGCCTGATGAGGTGGAAGAGGCCTGCCAAGTCCCTCTGGACGATCCTTATCGTTTGCCTGAGCCTGTGTCGTGCGGGGTGGTTGCCGGTATGGATGCAGCAGCAGAGGCCGCCTTGCTTGAGTATCGCGAGAAGGCGCAACTCGCTGCCGAAGCTTATGAAAACGCCCATCCGAAGCCGGATAGCCACTAATGCCTGAATGCGACCCATCGAAAATCTACCGCGTCTGCGACAAACGAGGCCTGGCGCTATTGCCGTTGCGCTACGCCGTGACCCGTCCCGCCCAACTCAGTGCACCGCCCTTGCAGGCGCAAGGAAGGTCATCATCGACCGTCATTTGACCTTGCCGAGATTGGCGAACATGGATGTTGGGGTCAGCGTCGTGGGCGGAATATTGGATGGATGGAACGGCTACATGGCGATGGAGTTGATGGGTAAAGAGGGAGTAACGGTTAAATCGAGAATCAACTGGCGGCGGCCTTAGTTTGTCGGGGCCAAGCTGGATATGGCGGATCGAGTTTTGAAATAGTTGCACCTCAAAAAAACACCCCCGCCCGCACCAAGAAAACAGATGAACCCTACCCCACCTTCTCACTCACCACATTTACATATAGCGCCCGCCCGGCCCCCAGCCCCGCGATGATCGCTCCCAGGCCAATGACCCCGAAGATCCACCCCAGGGCCGTCCAGCCGCCGGTCCAGTCGTGCACCAGGCCCACAGCGAAGGGCCCCATGGACGCTAGGGTGTAGCCAAAACCCTGGGCCATGCTCGATAAATTCGCCGCCACGTGGGCGTCGCGCGAGCGCAGCACGATCAGGGTCAGCGCCAGGGCAAAGGTGCCGCCCTGGCCCAGGCCCAGCAGGATCGCCCAGCCCCAGAGGCCGTCGAGGGGCGCGTACAGGCAGCCGAACAACCCCGCCAGGGCCAGCAGCATGACGATGACAATCGCCAGGCGCTGGTCCTTGCCCCGCGTCGCCAGCCAGGGCGCGGCCAGGGAGCTGGCCAACTGCACGATCACCGAACCCGACAGCACCAACCCTGCCTGGGTTGGCGTCAGGCCCCGGCCGATAAGGATCGACGGCAACCAACCGAACACGATGTAGGCCAGGGACGATTGCAGGCCCATGTACAACGTCACCTGCCAGGCCAGCGGATCGCGCAATAGCCCGCGCACCCGGTAGGCGGCATGGTGCGCACCTTGGCGACGCCCCACTTGCGGCAACCAGAACATCGCCGCCAGCACCGCCGGCACCACCCAAAAGCCCAGGCCCATGGCCCAGTTCTGGCCAAAGTGCTGGCTCAGCGGCACGGTCGCCCCCGCCGCCATCGCCGCGCCCAGGCACAGGGCCATGGTGTAGACCCCGGTCATGGTGCCCGCGTGCTTGGCGAAATCGCGCTTGACGATACCCGGCAACAACACGCCGATCACACCGATGCTGGCGCCAGCCAGGATGCTGCCGGCAAACAACCCGACCTCACCGAACGAACTGCGCAGGACAATGCCGCCGCCCAGGGTGAGCAAAATGCCCAGCACCACCCGCTCGGCGCCAAAGCGCCGTGCCAGCACCGGCGCCAGGGGCGCGAACAGGCCCAGGCACAGCACCGGCAAGGTGGTCAGCAACCCGGCCTGGGCCGCCGACAACCCCAGGTTGCGCGACACCTCGCCCAGCAGCGGCGCCATGCTCGACAGGGCCGGGCGCAGGTTCAGCGCCACCAGCACCAGCCCCAGCAACAACAGCCAAGGGCGCAGCACCACAGGGGGGGCGTGTTGCACCTGCTCGTCGTCGGCTTCAGCGTCGATCAGCAGTTCCTCCAACTCGGCCGTGCGCTTGGCGTGAGGGCTGTCGTGGGGCCGGGCAGGCAAGGCGTTGTCGGTTTCAGGGCTCATTAATCAGTTGCCTCATCAGGGCCTTGGCCCGTTCTGGATCTTGTTGTTCAACCGCCGCCAACAGTTCGATATGCAAGTCGAACACTTCCTGGCGCCGTGGCGTGATGTTCAGGGTCTGGCGCAATTGCGCGCCGACGATGCTGGAAAAATAACGATACAGCTCGCTCAAGGTCGGGTTGTGCGCGGCCGCCACCAAGCGCCGATGGAAGGTCAGGTCGCAGGCGATGTAGTGGTCGAGGTCGCCGTGGTAATGGCGGCCGCTGATGTCCAGCGCCTCATGCAGGGCCTTGAGGTCCTCATCGGTACGGCGCAGCGCGGCCAGGCCGATGGCTTCGACCTCAAGGATCTGCCGGGTTTCGCGGGCCTGATTCAGGGAACAGCGCGATAGCACCTTGAGGGTGTCCATCGGGTCGACCACGGCACGCAGGTAACTGCCATCACCCTGGCGAATCTCGATCAGCCCGCAAAACGCCAGCACCCGCATGGCCTCGCGCACCGTGTTGCGGCTGATGCCCAACTCGCTCGCCAGTTCCGGCTCGGTGGGCAAGCGCTGGCCTACCACCCACAGGCCGTTGGAGATGCGCAGGCGTAATTGCTCCAGGGCCTGATCCACCAGAGAGCGCTTAACGATTGGAAGTATTTCTGTCATTGAATTTCGCCTTTTCATCCAATCATCGGATGAATTTTCCGACATGCTAGCCAGCTTTATCAGCACATTCAATGCGCCATAAAAATAAGCCGGCCGAAGCGCACGGCTGGGCGGCATTGAGCTGGGCTTGAGCCTGGAACAGATGCAAGACGTCATCTACCCGTTGCAGGGCCGGGCGCTCTACAAGTCGCCGACCACCTACACCGGCCCACGTGTCTGGCAGGACGTTTACAACACGCAATCACACGGTCTGGAGATTTGCATCAAGTGGGTCATCGCCGCCCGGCAGGAAATCGGTGCAGAAATGAAGCGCATCCGCCGCAGACTGCACCTGTCGCAAAAAGACGCAGTGCTATTGCTGTCCGGTGGCGGGCACAACGCGTTTTCCCGTTAGGAACGCGGCGAGGTATTGCCGCCTAAGCCGTTGGCCGTGCTGATGCGTTTGCTGGATCGATACCTGCATCTGTTAGCCGATGCCAGGACGCTGGGAGAAGGGGTGGATCTACGGCAACTCAAGCAGCGGGGGCACAAGGATCACGAGACCCTGACCGCTACCTGACAGGCAACGTGTGGGAGCGAGCCTGCTCGCTCCCACAAGAGCCCATCTTAATTAATTGCCCATCAATGCAGGATCTGGCTCAGGAACAGCTTGGTGCGGTCATTTTGCGGGTTATCGAAGAAGTCGTTCGGTGCGGCCTGTTCGACGATTTCACCCTTGTCCATGAAGATCACGCGGTTGGCCACGGTGCGGGCAAAGCCCATTTCGTGGGTCACGCAGAGCATGGTCATGCCGTCTTCGGCCAGGCCGATCATGGTGTCCAACACTTCTTTGACCATTTCCGGGTCCAGGGCCGAAGTGGGTTCGTCGAACAGCATGATCTTGGGTTTCATGCACAGCGCCCGGGCAATCGCCACGCGCTGTTGCTGGCCACCGGAAAGCTGCCCCGGGAACTTGTGCGCCTGCTCTGGAATGCGCACGCGCTCCAGGTAATGCATGGCGATTTCCTCGGCCTTGCGCTTGGGCAACTTGCGCACCCACATCGGCGCCAGGGTGCAGTTCTGCAGGATGGTCAGGTGCGGGAACAGGTTGAAGTGCTGGAACACCATGCCCACTTCTCGGCGGATCGCTTCGATCTGCTTGAGGTCGTTGGTCAGTTCCACGCCATCGACCACGATGCGCCCCTGCTGGTGTTCTTCCAGGCGATTGAGGCAGCGGATAGTAGTGGACTTGCCCGAACCTGAAGGCCCGCACAAGACAATACGCTCGCCTTGCTTGACGTCCAGGTTGATGTCCTTGAGCACGTGAAACTGGCCGTACCACTTGTTCACGCCCTGCATCTGAATAATGCCTTCAGGGCTCACAGGCTGTTTGATTGCTTCGCTCATCAGAAAACTCCTAACGCTTGTGGCCGGTGTCGAGTTTGCGTTCCAGGTGCATGGAATAGCGCGACATGCCAAAACAGAAAATCCAGAACACCAGGGCCGCGAACACATAGCCTTCAGTGGCCATGCCTAGCCACTTGGGGTCGGCGGCGGCTTGCTTGACGCTGTTGAGCAGGTCGAACAGGCCGATGATGATGACCAGGCTGGTGTCCTTGAACAGGGCGATGAAGGTGTTGACGATGCCCGGAATCACCAGCTTCAAGGCCTGCGGCAGAATCACCAGGCCCATGCTGCGCCAGTAGCCCAGGCCCATGGCCGCCGCCGCTTCGTACTGGCCCTTGGGGATGGCCTGCAAGCCACCGCGCACCACTTCGGCAACGTAGGCTGACTGGAACAGGATCACCCCGATCAGCGCCCGCAGCAGCTTGTCGAAGTTCATGCCTTCAGGCAGGAACAACGGCAGCATCACCGAGGACATGAACAGCACCGTAATCAACGGCACACCGCGCCAGAACTCGATGAACGTCACGCAGACCACACGAATAGCTGGCATGTTCGAGCGCCGCCCCAGGGCCAGGACGATGCCCAACGGCAAGGCGCCGGCGATGCCCACGGTGGCGATCACCAGGGTCAGCATCAGCCCGCCCCATTGGCTGGTGGCCACGGTGCTCAGGCCCAACCAGCCGCCGTGGAGCAAGGTGTACGCCAGGATCGGGTAGACCACCAGAAAGCTCAGGCCGTAGATCGCCTTGCGCGGGAAACGCGAAATGAACAGTGGCGCGACGCCTATCACCGCCAGCCACACGGTCAGGTCCACGCGCCAGCGCAGATCGGCTGGGTAGTAGCCGTACATGAACTGGCCAAAGCGCTGCTGGATGAACACCCAGCAGGCGCCCTCCTTGGTGCAATCAGCCCGCTCGGTGCCGACCCAATTGGCGTCGATGACCGCCCAACTGAGGATCGGCGGCACCACCAGGTAGATCAGGTAGAACGCGAACAGGGTCAGCAGGGTGTTGAGCCAACTGGAGAACATGTTGGCGCGCATCCACGCCACGATGCCGATGCTGCTACTCGGCGGGGGCATGTCGGGTTTGAAGGTATGGGTTGTCATGCGCGTTTCCTCACCGCTCGATCAGCGCAATGCGCTTGTTGTACCAGTTCATCAGCAGGGAAATGCTGATGCTGATCGCCAGGTACACGCTCATGGTGATGGCAATGACCTCGATGGCCTGCCCGGTCTGGTTGAGCACCGTGCCGGCAAACAGCGACACCATCTCCGGGTAGCCGATACCGGCAGCCAGGGACGAGTTTTTCGCCAGGTTCAGGTACTGGCTGGTCAGCGGCGGAATAATTACCCGCAGCGCCTGGGGGATGATGACCTTGCGCAGGGTCGGGCCGTTGCGCAGCCCCAGGGAGTGGGCCGCCTCGGTCTGGCCATGGCTGACCGACTTGATCCCCGAACGCACGATCTCGGCGATAAACGCCGCGGTGTACACCGTCAGGGCCAGGGTCAGGGCCAGCAGTTCCGGGATCAGCACCCAGCCGCCGACAAAGTTGAAGCCTTTGAGCTGGGGCATTTCCCAATGCACGGGCACGCCGAACATCAGGGTGCACAGCGCCGGAATCACCAGCAACAGCGCCAGGCCCACCCAGAACTTGTGGAACGGCACGCCGGTGGCGTCAAAACGCCGGTTGGCCCAGCGGCACATCAGCCCGATGGCCGCGATGGCCACCAGCACGCTGACCACGAACGGCCAGAAGCCTTCCGCGCCAATGGCCGCAGGCATGTTCAGGCCCCGGCTGCTGACAAAGAAGGTGTCGCCGAAGTTGTGGCTGTTGCGCGGCCCCGGCATGGTCAGGAACACCGCGAAGTACCAGAACAGGATTTGCAGCAGCGGCGGGATATTGCGGAACACCTCCACATAGACCGTCGCCAGTTTGCTGATGATCCAGTTGGGCGAAAGCCGCGCCACACCGACGATGAAGCCCAGGAGGGTCGCCAGGATCACGCCGATGAAGGTCACCAGCAGGGTGTTGAGCAGGCCGATGACAAAGACCCGGGCATAGCTGTCCGCCTCGGTGTAGTCGATCAGGTGCTGGGCGATGCCGAAGCCGGCGCTGCGTTCAAGGAAGTCGAAACCGGAGGTGATGCCCCGGTGTTGCAGGTTGGTTTGGGTGTTGTCGAACAGGTACCAGCCCAGCGAAACAACGGCCACGATGGTGATGATCTGAAATAGCCAGGCACGCACTCGCGGATCGCTGAGGCTGAACCTCTGCTTGGGTGCGCCAATTGTTTTTTGCATGAAGTGCCCCAGGAAAAATGGAACAGAACATCACCCGGCGGTTGGCCCGCCGGGTGATAGATCCATCAGCGCACGGGTGGTGCGTATTGAATGCCGCCGTTGTTCCACAGGGCGTTCAACCCGCGGTCGATTTCCAGTGGCGTGCTCTTGCCCAGGTTCTTCTCGAACACTTCACCGTAGTTGCCTACTTGCTTGACCACCTGCACGACCCAGTCCTTGGGCAGTTTCAGGTCCTTGCCGTACTCGCCGTCAGCGCCCAGCAGGCGAGCGACGTCCGGGTTCTTGGTGGACTTGGCCTCAGCCTCGACGTTTTTCGAGGTGATGCCCGCCTCTTCGGCGTTGAGCATGGCGTAGCCGGTCCAGCGCACGATGGCCAGCCATTCGTCGTCGCCGTTACGTACCACCGGGCCCAGGGGTTCCTTGGAGATGGTTTCCGGCAGCACCACGTAGTCCTTGGGCGACGCCAACTTGCTGCGTTGCGCAAAGAGTTGCGACTTGTCGGAGGTCAGCACGTCGCAACGCCCGGATTCCAGCGACTTGGCGCTTTCATCGGAGGTGTCGAAGGTGATCGGGGTGTATTTGAGACCGTTGCCGCGAAAGTAGTCGGAGACGTTCAGCTCGGTGGTGGTACCGGCCTGGATGCAGATGGTCGCGCCGTCCAGCTCCTTGGCGCTCTTGACCCCCAGCTTGTTGTTCACCAAAAAGCCGATGCCGTCGTAGTAGGTGATAAAGCCGGGGAACTTCAAGCCCATGCCCGCGTCACGGGAACTGGTCATGGTGGTGTTGCGCGACAGCACGTCGATTTCGCCCGATTGCAGCGCGGTGAAGCGTTCCTTGGCGTTCAACTGGCTGAATTTCACTTTGGTCGCGTCGCCAAACACGGCGGCGGCCAGGGCGCGGCAGACATCAGCGTCGATGCCCAGGATCTTGCCGGTGGCGTCCGGTACCGAGAAACCCGGCAGGCCATCACTGACACCGCACTGTACAAAGCCTTTCTTTTTCACCGCGTCCAAGGTTGCGCCCGCCTGGGCAAACCCGCTGACACCGAGTACCGCTGCGGCAGTCACGACGGCCAGGGTGGATTTCAACATCTTCATTCAAACCTCCAGTTTTGCTCTTGTTGTGTCGGAGCGAGAGTCTTGCCGCACCCTTGTGAGGCGCTGTTGACCCGTGTTGGCGTTTTTTTGGGCCAAGCGGCGTAAGACCTTCGCTATGAGTCTAGTAGGAGAATTCCCAAATCACGGGAAACCTCACGGCTCACCAAGCGGTCGAACGGGCTATGCCCTTTGCAGTTCGCCGAACCGTGAAGCGGCTGGTGAACGCCCATCCCTGGAGTGATTGCTGTCCCACGAGCACGGGGGCCTGGTAGTGTTACCGCCCCGCGTAGGATCGTCTGTACGAACTTACACATAGCAAACGTCGTACCATTCCTACCGCTAAAGCGATTCAGCGACACTGCAATAGCAAAACGTGCAGCAATGCGACATCTTCGTAACCGACAACCCTGACGCGCCCCCAAAACTCGCACCCACTCTGCGCGCGTGCACAACAATGGAGCAGCCATGACCGAGCCCTTGATTCTTCAACCCGAAAAAGCCGCAGATGCCTGCGTGATCTGGCTGCACGGCCTGGGCGCCGACCGTTATGACTTTCTGCCGGTGGCCGAGGCCTTACAGGAAACCCTCAAGACCACACGCTTCGTCTTGCCCCAAGCACCGACCCGCCCCGTGACCATCAACGGCGGCTACGCGATGCCCAGTTGGTACGACATTCTGGCCATGAGCCCGGCCCGGGCCATCAGCCGCGAACAGCTGGATGAATCCACGCAAAGTCTCACCGACCTGATCGAAGAACAGAAAACCCTTGGCATAGAGCCTTCGCGGATTTTCCTCGCCGGTTTTTCCCAGGGCGGCGCCGTGGTGCTGCACACCGCATTCGTGCGATGGCAGGGTGCCTTGGGCGGCGTGATTGCCCTGTCTACCTATGCGCCGACCTTCAGCGACAGCCTCCAATTGTCCGCCAGCCAACAGCGCATTCCGGTGCTGTGCCTGCACGGCCAATACGACGAAGTGGTGCAAAACGCCATGGGCCGCAGCGCCTACGAACACCTGAAATCCCGCAATGTCACCGTGACATGGCAGGAATACCCAATGGGCCACGAAGTGTTACCCGAAGAAATCCACGACATCGGCACCTGGCTGGGCGAACGCCTGCGCTGACCCTGGCGCAGGCTCTTTAAGCAATCCACTACGCCGCGCCCGGTTCTTGCATTACACTGGCCGGCACTTAACCAATTGATGAGATGACCGTGCTCAAAGCACTCAAGAAGATGTTCGGTAAAAGCGAGGCTGAGCAGCTCGCCCCTGTTTCCAGCGCCCCTTCTTCCAGCCCCAGCCAGCCGGCCTGCGGTCATCCGCCCAGGCCATCCGAGCCTCAGGTTGCGCCCAGGGCCCCTCGCCCTGACGCGGAAAAACCACCGCAACCGCGTCGCGAGCGGGCGCCAAAACCGCCAGTAGCGGCCTGGAAACTCGAAGACTTCGTCGTCGAACCCCAGGAAGGCAAGACCCGCTTCCATGACTTCAAACTCGCCCCGGAACTGATGCACGCCATCCAGGACCTGGGCTTCCCGTACTGCACGCCGATCCAGGCCCAGGTGCTGGGCTTCACCCTCGCCGGCAAGGACGCCATCGGCCGCGCCCAGACCGGCACCGGCAAGACCGCCGCGTTCCTGGTGTCGATCATCACCCAGCTGCTGCAAACCCCGCCGCCCAAGGAACGCTACATGGGCGAGCCGCGGGCGCTGATTATCGCGCCGACCCGCGAACTGGTGGTGCAGATCGCCAAAGACGCCGCCGACCTGACCAAGTACACCGGCCTCAACGTGATGACCTTCGTTGGCGGCATGGACTTCGACAAGCAGCTCAAGCACCTCGAAGCGCGCCACTGCGACATCCTGGTCGCCACGCCGGGCCGCTTGCTGGACTTCAACCAGCGCGGCGACGTGCACCTGGACATGGTCGAAGTGATGGTGCTGGACGAAGCCGACCGCATGCTCGACATGGGCTTCATCCCGCAGGTGCGCCAGATCATCCGCCAGACCCCGCCCAAGAGCGAACGCCAGACGCTGCTGTTCTCCGCCACCTTCACCGAAGACGTGATGAACCTGGCCAAGCAATGGACCACCGACCCGTCCATCGTCGAGATCGAAGCCCAGAACGTGGCCAGCGAAAACGTCGAGCAGCACATCTACGCCGTGGCCGGCGCCGACAAATACAAGCTGTTGTACAACCTGGTCACCGACAACGGTTGGGAAAGGGTCATGGTTTTTGCCAACCGCAAGGACGAGGTGCGGCGCATCGAGGAACGCCTGGTGCGCGATGGCGTGAACGCGGCGCAGTTGTCGGGCGACGTGCCGCAGCACAAGCGCATCAAGACCCTGGAAGGTTTCCGCGAAGGCAAGATCCGCGTGCTGGTGGCAACCGACGTTGCAGGGCGCGGCATCCACATCGACGGCATCAGCCACGTCATCAACTTCACCCTGCCGGAAGTGCCGGACGACTACGTGCACCGCATCGGCCGCACTGGCCGCGCGGGCGCCGATGGGGTGTCCATCAGCTTCGCTGGCGAGGACGACTCCTACCAGTTGCCGTCCATCGAAGCGCTACTGGGCCGCAAGATCAGCTGTGAAACCCCGCCCACGCACCTGCTGCGGGCCGTGGAGCGCAAGCGCCCGTAAACCTGCGGGCAAAAAAACAGGCGCAGCCGGCAACGGACTGCGCCTTTTTTACGCCTGGCAATTGCAGATAAAAACTAAAAGTCCATAATGGACAAATTAGTTTAATCCAGCCGATCCGGGAGCTTCTGTATGTCCAGCACGCCTTACGTGATTGCCCAACCCCAGGCGCGCCAGCTCCTGGCCCAGGTCGATGTGCCGCAGATTTTGCGCAAGCTGTTCCGCGACCTCGCTGCCGGGCACGCAGTGCAACCGGCCCAGCAACGGGTGGAGTTCCCCCAGGGCGCGGGGGATTTCATCAACTACCTGGGCGTGTTGGCCGAGGACGGCGTGTACGGGGTCAAGACTTCGCCCTACATCGTGCGCGCCGAAGGCCCGTTGGTTACCGCGTGGACGCTGTTGATGTCGATGCACAGCGGCCAGCCGCTGTTGCTGTGCGATGCCGGCGAGTTGACTACCGCCCGCACCGCCGCCACCACCGCCGTGGCGGTAGACGCCCTGGCGCCCGCCACCGCCACGCGTCTAACCCTGATCGGCAGCGGCCCGGTGGCCTTGGCCCATTTGCACTACATCAAAGGCCTGCGCCCGTGGCAGGACATCCGCCTCTACTCCCCTGCCCTGGCGCACAAAAGCGCCGAGGAACTGGCCGGTTTGCGTGGCCTGGACCCGCGCCTGGAGATTGCCCACAGCCGCGAACAGGCCTTGCACGACGCCGATGTGATCCTGCTCTGCACCTCTTCGGCCGGCCCGGTGATCGACCCGGCCACCCTGAGCAAACCGGCGCTCATCACCTCCATCAGCACCAACGCGCCCCGCGCCCACGAGGTACCGCCCCAGGCCCTGGGCGCCATGCAGGTGTACTGCGACTACCGCCAGACCACCCCAGGCGCGGCCGGGGATATGCTGATCGCCGCCGAACAACACGGCTGGAGCGCGGACGCCATTGTCGGTGACCTCGCCGAACTGCTCAGCGACCAGACCCCACGCCCAACCTACGAACGCCACGTGTTCTTCCGCTCCATCGGCCTGGGCCTGGAAGACATCGCCCTGGCTAATGCCTTGTACCGCCAGCTCACCCCCCAGGCGCTGTAGCCAGCAGGCTTGCCCGCGCTCGGCTGCACAGCAGGCGCACACCATCAAGGAGCGCTTTGCGCTCCAGTGCGGGTAAACCCGCTTGCTACGGATGACCGACCTAGTCAGGAGCCCCCATGCCCCAAGCAGACTTCATCATTATCGGCGCCGGTATTGCCGGTGCTTCCACTGGCTTCTGGCTGTCGCGCCAGGGTCGCGTGGTGGTGCTGGAACGCGAATCCCACCCCGGCTATCACTCCACCGGGCGCTCGGCGGCGATCTACACCGCCGCCTACGGTACGCCCCAGGTGCGGGCGCTGACCCTGGCCAGCCGGGAGTTTTTCGACCACCCGCCCGAGGGCTTCTGCGAGCACCCGTTGCTGTCGCCCCGGGGCGAAATGACCGTGGACTTCACCGGTGACGCGGCCGAGCTCAACAACCAATACCTCAGCGCCAAAGCCACCGTGCCACAGATGCAATTGCTCAGCGCCGACGAAGCCTGCGCACGCCTGCCGATCCTGCGCCGGGACAAGGTTCACGGCGCGATCTACGACCCCAGCGCCAGCGACATCGACACCGACGCCCTGCACCAGGGCTACCTGCGCGGCATCCGGCGCAATGGCGGCCAGGTCCACACCGACACTCAAGTGCTGGGCCTGCACCGCGACGCCGAGGGCCAGTGGCAGGTGCAAACCCGCGCACAAACCTTCAGCGCGCCAATCATCGTCAACGCCGCCGGCGCCTGGGCCGACCAGCTCGGGGCAATGGCCGGCGCCGCCCCACTGGGCCTGCAACCCAAACGCCGCGCGGCGTTTGTCTTCGCCGCACCCGAAGGCGTTGAGACGCATCACTGGCCGATGCTGGTCAGCCTCGACGAATCCTTCTACATGAAGCCCGACGCCGGCATGTTCCTCGGCTCGCCGGCCAACGCCGACCCGGTCGAACCCCACGACGTGCAGCCTGAAGAACTGGACATCGCCATGGGCATCTACCAGATCGAAGAAGCCACCACCCTGACCATCCGCCGCCCCACCCGCACCTGGGCCGGGTTGCGCAGCTTTGTCGCCGATGGCGACCTGGTGGCCGGGTTCGACCCGCAGGTGCCGGGGCTGTTCTGGGTGGCGGCCCAGGGCGGTTACGGCATCCAGACCTCCCCCGCGATGGGCATGGCGTCGGCCGCCCTGGTATGCGCCCAGGACCTCCCCGAGCCCCTCGTGCGCTGCGGCCTGAACGCCGCCATGCTGTCGCCGCAACGCCTGCGCGGGTGACGCCCCGCCCCGATTGCGGCACACTCGCAGCGCCCTGTTAAAGGGCGCTGACCTCGCCCGGAGCACCACCATGACCCCACCCCACGCCGACCCGGCCCTGGATAACTTCCGCGCCATTGCCGACGCCATTGCTACGCTGTTTTATCCCCACGCCGAAGTGGTGGTGCACGACCTGCGCACGCAAAAGGTCGACTACATCGCCAACAATCTGTCCAAGCGGCAAATCGGCGACGACGCGGCCCTTGAGGACATGCTCACCGGTGACAGCAGCGAACGGAACATCGGCCCGTATGAAAAGCTCAACTGGGACGGCCAGAAAATCCGCAGCCTGAGCAGCGTGATGCGCGACAGCCACGGCCAGGCGATGGCCGTGCTGTGCATCAACCTGAATATCTCGCTGTTTGAAAGCGCCAAGGCGGCGCTGGACCTGTTTCTGTCACCGAGCAGGCTGATCGCCCAGCCGGACTCGCTGTTTCGCGATGACTGGCAGGAGCGCATTAACACCTTCCTCCACGCCTGGCTGCGCGAGCGGCAACTGAGCCTCAACCTGCTGACCCGCGACCACAAGCGCGAACTGGTGCTGGCACTGCATGCCGAAGGCGCCTTCAAGGGCAAAAGCGCCTCTCACTACGTCGCCAACGTGCTCAACATGGGCCGGGCGACGGTGTACAAGCATTTGAAGGAAGCGAAGGCGGGGTAAAGAGCTGACGCTGTGGAGCGAATAGCCCTGTGGGAGCGGGTGGCGACCCGACGAATGCATCGGATGTACTGGCGCTATCGCGGGCAAGCCCGCGCCCACAGCTGAACTGTACTGTGGGTGGGATTTTCATTTTTCCTCTGTGGGAGCGAGCCTGCTCGCGAGGGCGGCACTGAGTCGCGCTGACGAATAGCAGGGGGTAAGGCAGTTGCTCCCACAGGGAAGCGGCAGGCGTATCAGTCGCCGTAGATATCGGACTTGAAGTATTTGGCCTGGATCTTCTGGTATTCGCCGCTGGCGCGGATACCGTCGATGGCCGAGTTCAGTTCGCTCACCAGGGCTTCGTTGCCCTTGCGCACGGCGATGCCGGCGCCTTCGCCCACGTATTTGGGGTCTTTGAGCTCCGGGCCGACAAAGGCAAAACCGGCGCCGTTGGGCGTGTTGAGGAAACCCTGCTCCAGCGGGATGGTGTCGGCGAACACGCCGTCCAAGCGCCCGGCGGCCAGGTCCATGAAAATTTCTTCGTTGCTGGTGTAGCGCACGATCTCGATGCCCTTGGCTTCCATCACTTCGGTGGCATAGCGGTCGGTGGTGGTGGCGCGCTGCACACCGATGCGCTTGCCCTTGAGGCTGGCGTACTGGTCGTCGACCACCGCGCCTTGCTTCATCGCCAGGCGTGAGGACGTGAAATAGTACTTGTGAGTGAAATTGACCGATTTCTTGCGCTCATCGGTGATCGTCATGGACGACAACGCCGCGTCGATTTTCTTCACTTTCAGCGACGGAATCAGGCCATCGAATTCGCCCTCGACCCATTGGCACTTGACTTGCATTTGCGCGCACAAGGCGTTGCCAATGTCGTAGTCAAACCCGGCGATTTCCCCTTTATCCGTCTTGTAGGCGAACGGTGGGTAAGCGGCCTCGATGCCGATGCGCAGGGTTTTCTCGGCGGCAAACAGGCCGCTGCTGGCCAGAAGGCTCAGGGCCAGGCCGGTAATCAGGGGGAGCTTTTTCATGGGTGTTCTCTCGAAGTGGGCGGAAGAGAGGCAGAGGGATGCAGCAACGACTTGATTTGTACTTATAAATCCATACTGGACTTTTACGTACACCTCGTCAATCGAACGTAAACACCTCCCACCACGGCCCCGGGTGAGGGCCATGCTGGAAGGTGCAAGCAAGGTCAGTGCCGACAGCGTCAGCCCGCGTAAATATCGCCCAACGACGACTGGCGAATCCGCTGCGCCTGCTCGCGGAACGCCTCGAAAAAGCGCTGGCTGTTGCCGAGGGTATCGGCGTGACGGTTTTCATTGCTGTCGCCTTGCAGCGAAGGCTGCTGGGGCGCCTCGTCCTTTGCATTACTGCCGGTGGGGTCACCATTGAGGCTATCAATCCGGCTCAGCGTGCTGCGAACGGTACCTACAGTGCTCAAGGCAAACTTGGTCACGCCCACTCCCCGGTTCACCCAGGTGGGCGCTTCTTGGCCAAGCGAGAGCGACCACCCGCTGTATTTCTGGACACCCGCCAACAACCCGACACTACCTGGCGAAAGCCGTCCCGGGGCCGCACCAGCCACCGCGTTGCTCGCCGCAGCCTGGGCAGCGGAGCGGCCCGCCAGAACGGCCCCGGCGGCGCCCAACGCGGTCGCGGCCAAGCCAAAGCCGAAGGAGGCCCAGCCCAGATTATTGACATGCTGCGATCGGTCCCAGCCCATCGCCAGGTCCACGGCCTCGACACCCAGGCCGGCAATCCCCAGGGTGCCACCCACCAGGCCCAGGCTGCCCCCAACCAGGCCTAAGGCCGTCATCCCGGTCAACGTCACCGCGGCAGCACCCAATAGTGGTGCAACGGCAGCGCCCAGTGTGACCACCGACAGCACCAGCGAAGCCACGCCCAGTACCCATTTCAGCCACGTAGGCACCCAACCGCTGGGGTCATTGAGGTTGACCGGGTTGCAGTAGCAGTAGGCGTAGCTATTTCTACCGCCTTCGCCGAATGGGCTCATCGGATCCGGCGAGAGGAAGATCATCAGCTCAGGGTCATAGCTACGCCGACCACCGCCCAGGTGATACAGGCCCGTGGCACCATCCAGGCGCTCACCGTTGAACGCCGGATACTGGCGATCCACCAGGGCCTGGATCTGCGCGCCCTCGGTCGCTGCCGTGCCATAGCCATAAGGTAGGTAGTGCCGATGCTCCTGCGCCTGCCCTGCACGAAGCACCCCACGAATGCTGCCTGCGGCATCCAGCACCTGCAGCTGTGCAGCAGACTCGCCGCCCGTGCGGGCCAGCACCTGCTCTTCATTGCGCCGGAAACTCACCTTGAGCGCCCCCTGGGCCAACCCTTCCAGCCGCCCGCCGCCGTAACCCAAGTGGACCGGCGGCTCACCATCGATACTTTGGCTGACCTGCCGCGCATCGGCGTCATAGCGGTAGGCAAGGTTGGCGCCGGCGCTATGTACGCCAATCAGTTGTTCAAGCCCGTTGAACTCGTAGATGCGCCCCGCCGTACCGCGGACCAGGTTGCCCGATTCGTCATAACTCAAGCGCTCGTCCCGGGGCGGGTGGCTGTGGGTCAGGCGCGTCAGTTGGCCAGGGTCGGTGCCTTCGAAATAACGGGTACAGGTGTCCTCACTGCCATCGCGCAAGCGGGTGACCACTTGGGTGATGTTGTCGAGGCCATCATAGGTGAAGCTCTGGCTCGCCACTGGCCGCCCCAGGGCGTCCTTGGGGAACTGCGGCCCCTGGCACTGGTAAGCGCTCAAGCGCTGGTAACCGTCATAGGTGAAAGTCTCCTCGATCACAACCTGCCGGGCGGGATCGCGCAGGGTCCGCGATGCCAATAACCCATTGGGCAGGTAAGTGCTGGAGATGGTTTGCAGCAACCCGCCATTGCGGATGAATTCACGCTCCTGCTCCCGGCCGAACGGGTCATGCTTGAGCGCCATCACCAGCCTTTCGCTGCCTTGGCGGGTTTCCACGTGGATGACACGGCCGAAATGGTCATAGCCCTGGGTCACCACCAACGAACCTGCGGTCATCGACAGCAAACGCCCCGCATGGTCATAGTCGAACTCGACGGCCTCACCAAAGTCGGACTGTTGTTGCACCAAACGGCCCGAGGAGCCATAGCGGTAACCAAACGCGCGCGTTACGCCGTCACTGACCTGGGCGTCCGCCACGAGACGGCCATGGATGTCGTAATCGAGCTTATGCGCCCTGTCCGCTTCCTTGGAGCTGAGCAACAACGCCGAAATCGGGTCGTACTCGAAAGTCCGGTCAGGGTGTTTTTCCAGAGTACTGCGCACCACCAGGCCCAAATGTGGATCGTAAGTGTGCTGATCCACGTGTCCACGAGGGGAGGTGCTGGAAGACGGTAGTAGCGAGCCAGGCCCGTATTGCCAATGGGTCGGTTTGCCAGAGCCTCGTTGCTGGGACTGCAATCGCCCCAGGTCATCAAACGCGCGGGTGGCCAGCGCAACCCCGTCGACTGTGATGCTCGCCACCCGCACCTCGCTGCTTCCCGGCGCGTAGCCCAACACCGTCTTGCGCTGGGCCTGGCCCCCAGGCGGCGTTTCAGCAATGAGGACCACCCGGTCAAACAGGTCGTAGGTGAACTCGGTGCGTTTGCCGTTTTGATCGACCGTTCGCATTCGGCGCCCAAAACCATCGTACTCATGGGTGACCTTCGTCACCCGCTCGCCGGACGAACTCAAGTGCTCGACCCGCAGCGGCTGCCCAAAGTCATTGAAGTGGGTTTGCGTCAGGTCCAAGCCGACGACCCCTTGTGTGCGCAGGTTCAGGCGCGGGTCGGACTCATCGATATGTACCGTGGCATCCGGTGCGGTCGTGCGGCTCAGTTGCCCCCAGCCGTTGTAGGCGAACTCGGTCACCAGGGTGCGCACGTTGTTTTCATCGAGATAGTCGATCAGGGTTTGCCGGATTTTTTGCCCCAGGGCGTTGTAATCCAGGCGTTTGAGTACCTGTTCCTTCTGCTCGTCGCCGGTTCCGATCAACCGGGCGCAGGACACCTCCCGGCCATCGCCATCGTAGCGCGTGACAACGCTAACCCCCTTGGCGTCCGTGGCGGTCATCCGCGCCAGCAGCAAATTGCTCGCATTGGCATAGACGTAACTGCGCTGGGCTGCTGCGGCCGTACCCGGCGCCGAAACTTCTGAAACGAGGCGTCCAAGGGCATCGTAGGAAAACGCCAAGGTCGCCCCATCCTCCCCAGTCAGGGCAAGCATGCGCCGGGTACTGAGAGATAAGGTTTGCGAAGACTTGAGCCACTGATTTTCATCGCCACCCACGCGGCGGATCAGCTTGTTCTGTACCAGGCTGTCGCCTTCGAGGCTGTAGGTACATTGCATGGCGACGGACACCTTATCCTGGGTGGTCACGGACGCTTGCAGCCGACCATGCTCGCCCCACTGGCCCGGCGCGTTGTAATGGGTGAGGCGGGTCTGGACCCCTGTGCCGGTAGTGATTGAGGCGGGCAACACAAAAGCAAGGCCGTTGCTGGCGGCCAAGGCGTAGTAGGTGTAGTCGGTAGTCTTGGCCGCCGTCGTTGGGCCACCGGTAGGCGTCGCGGGAAGCTCCCTGGACTGTTTCAGGAAGCGCACGAACGCCCCGTGAGGCTCTGCCGGGCAGCGTTGTACGCCTTGGTCCATCGCCCCTGCGACCGGGTAGAAGTCGTATTCCCTGCGCAGCCCCGACGGCTCGACCCGAGTCAGCTCATTGCCATAGTCGTCGGTGGTGATTTCGGTCACCTCCTTGCGCCCGGCCTGATCGGCAAACAACCTGAAATGGCGGGTGGTACGCCGAGGCAGTTGGAGATTGGCGGGCTGCTCGGCGAAAAGCCGGCCCGGCACCGCGTTGTACTCAATCTCGCGCTCGGTGAGCGTGCCCGCGCAATCGGTGACCTCCCGGGTCAGGAGGTGAAACTTGTTGTACTCGGTGCGCACCACCTGCAGCACCTTATTGGCGTCGTCCCCTTCCTGGCTGCGGACCTCGGTCCAGTAGTCGTAGAGGCCCAGGACCAGGTACAGGTTATCTTCGCCGTCGACAAAACCACCGGAGAACGGGTAACCCGTGAAGTTTTGGGAAGCACTGTAACGGTACGTACGCTTCAACGAGGGTTGGCCAGCGCCAGGAAAGCGAGTCCAACTCTTGACCCGGGGCAGGAACGTGTTGTCCCGGTACTGATGGCCATTTTCCTCGTAGTCGATCCGCTCATCCCCCCCCATAGGGGACTTCACCCGCCTGATCGCCACCAGGCCGCTGCGCAAAGCCTCGTACTCAAACACATAGCTACCGGGCACCCCAGGCCCCATCGGCGCATGCGCCACATCGACGCGCACCAACTGTTCATTGAATTGTTCAAACCAGGTGCGGGCAAAACGCCCGCCTTCGATGCGGGCCTCCACTCCTGCCAACCGCCGGCCGGAATAGTGCAGCACCAGCAGGTCTTCCCCTTGCTGGTTGACGATTCGCTCCAGTGCACCTTGCGGATCGTAGCGAAAGTGCACGCGCTCACCGCTCTCGAACTGCACAGTACTGATGATGTACGGCCTCAGGCTGTTCTGACGGCGCAGGACCTCGACCGTGCCGTCCTTGTAGATCACGTGCAGGCTATCGACGTCCGGGCGTTTGACCACCAAATCTTTCAACTTGCGGTCCTTGAGCGCCATCACACCGCCCACGGACGGCATCCCGTGGGTCTGGAACTGCTCGCCCGTCAACAACGTCAGGCGGCGGGTGTTGAGATCGAACTCGGTATTACTCAGTCGCCAACCAATGCCATAACCATCGTTACGCGGGTTGTACATGGAAAACGACAAGTTGATATCGCGGCTGGCCTCGACCGGCCCCTTCGGGTAAAGCGTGGTCAATCGTACCTGGCAGCCATATTGGCCAGTGCGAGGATCGACCTGACCATTCAAGTGGGCACTGAAATTGAAGGCGTTGGAATACACATTCATGGATGAATGTCTCCTCTTAACTCGGATTCAGGATGAAGTAACGGATACCGAGACGACAACTCGATATCCGTGAAAGTAGCGAAATTCAATCAACCGTGGTCGCGCAATACCAGAACATTCGATTCATCTTCAGAGCCCAGCAAGAAACTATGTTCCACACCGTAGTTATCCAAAATCCGCCAAACGACATCACGACCCTTGACAAGTCTCAAAAACATTCTCGCCCAAACACGAATCGCGCGCATTTGCGTCGGGTACTTATCAATCCGAAACGTTTTATTCTCATGACCCTTGACCGGACAAACATCAATCACCCGCAATGTAGTTACAGCAGAGTCTATATCGATCACGCCCCCCACCAGCATGGTGCTGTTCATTCGAAAGTCACTATAGAAGGGGCGCAACGCACGCCCTACGCCAGCGATATCGACTGCATTGTCGATCCCTAAGTTCTTGACCAGGCGCAAACCCGCCGGCAGGCTCCAATAGTAAACATCGATATCGAGAAAAACGGGGTTGGCCGACAAGGCATCATCTCGTTCAGCGACGAGTTGCGCGGCGCGCAGTTTTTCATAAGGCCGAGTGGGTTCGATAATCACCGATGAGCCAGCCCCCACGTTGTAGGTGGTGTATGTCTTGCCCCCCACCACTACCCGAGCCATGAAACGCTGGGCTTCGATCGCCACGCGCGCATCGACCCGCAAATAGCGCTCTACCACCTCGCCGCCGCCCGTAGTACCGGCCGATGAGGCAATTGGGGAACCACCCCGCAAGCCCGTATCGAACTCGTTTTTGGTGGTATCACACGACCATCCGGTTGGCAGTTTTTCATTTTCATTGGCCGAGTAACGAGTAATTGTGAGGCTGGCAAGCTCCTCGGGAGTCAGGGGTTCAGACTCTCCGACTTCCCATTCATCACGGATGAAGCGCCTTTCCTTATCGATAATTACTTCGACCTTACATTGATGCCGGCCGTTGGCATAAAGTGCCTTTGTCGAATCTCCCACACCGGGCAGTACAACTTTGAAGATATTGACAATATATTTATCAGCAGAAACCATATTCACTCTCCCTGTGTGCCTTGCGGCATGGTTCGCGCACTGATTGCAGACGTGTCAGTGAGCGCGCATAAATCTACAAGTTAAAATAACAACCAGAAGCACAAGTGACCCGCCATTACTGCCACAAGCAAACTTTAAGGCCTTTCCTCTAGCGTTAACTGAAGCGTATCAGAAAAACAAAAACCGTCACCTCAAGAGCAAGAGCAATAAGTTTCATTTTGTGAGATTAGAAAATCGAACAATATAGGTAACAGCACCGTTTCCTCGCGCAAAAGTACAAAGGATTAATCCAACACGCGAAATAGTACCCACAGCCATACGCCGAAGTAACGAGCCCCTACGGTTAAACTTTTAAGTAAATAGAATTTATTCCCAGCAGGCGAGATCAAGGCTATTAATCGCGCTTTACTCGATCACTGTCGCAACAAGTTGTACGAAGTTACTTCCAGCGATCCGCCGCCGCGTGGTCGCTGTCGCGGCCTTCGACCCAACGCGGGCCATCGGCGGTGGTTTCTTTCTTCCAGAACGGGGCGCGGGTTTTGAGGTAGTCCATGACAAAGGCGCAGGCGTCGAATGCGGCCTGGCGATGGGCGCTGGCGGCGGCGACGAAGACGATGGGCTCGCCCGGTTCCAGGGCACCAACGCGGTGCAGCACTTCAAGCTTGAGCAACGGCCAGCGCTGCTCGGCTTCACCCGCGATCTTGGCCAGGGCTTTTTCGGTCATGCCCGGGTAGTGCTCCAGGAACATCCCGGCCACGTCTTGGCCATCGTTGAAGTCGCGCACGTAGCCGACAAAACTCACCACCGCGCCCACACCGGCATTGGCCGCGTGCATCGCGTTGACTTCAGCGCCGGGGTCGAACGCCATGAGTTGCACGCGAATGGCCATCTCAGCCTCCGGTCACGGTGGGGAAAAACGCCACTTCATCGCCATCGGCCAGCGGTTCGTCGAGCTGGCACAGGTCTTCGTTGCGGGCGCACATCAGGTTTTGCTCACGCAGGACCTCGGCGCCGTCACGCTGTGCCAACAACAGGCGCACGTCATTGACGGTGGTGAACTCGCCTTCGACGCTCAACGCGTCCACGCCCAGCGCCTCACGGTAACGGGCAAAGAACTTGACGTTGATGGTTTTCATTGCGCATCCGCCTGGTAGTGGCCGCTCTTGCCGCCGAGTTTTTCCAGCAGGCGCACCGACTCGATGGTCATGCCCCGGTCCACGGCCTTGCACATATCGTAGATGGTCAGGGCCGCGACGCTGGCGGCGGTCAGGGCTTCCATTTCGACGCCGGTCTGGCCGGCGAGTTTGCAGCGGGCCACGATCAGCACCGCGTCGTCGCCCTGGGCGCTGAGCTCGACCTTGATGCTGGTCAGCAGCAGCGGGTGGCACAAAGGGATCAAGTCGCTGGTTTTCTTCGCCGCCTGAATGCCGGCGATGCGCGCCACGGCGAACACGTCACCCTTGGGGTGGCCGCCGCTGACGATCATGTTCAGGGTGTCGGGGAGCATGCGCACAAGCGCCTGGGCCACGGCTTCACGGGAGGTCACGGCCTTGTCGGTGACGTCGACCATGTTGGCGCGGCCTTGGGAATCGAGATGGGTCAGCACGGGGTTACTCCTTATCAGGAGGCCCGATTGTAAACCCGTGGGTCAGTTTCCCGCAGGGCTGATTGACCGGGTGGGTGCGACAGGACGCCGCTGCGGGGGTGAACACACGCTTGTGGCAGCCAAATACCTGTGGGAGCGGGCTCTGCCCGCGATGGCGGTCTACCAGCCAGTTGATGTACCGACTGGTGAGCCGCTATCGCGGGCGGGCCCGCTCCCACGGGGTTAGGGGTTAGAGGTGGCTCTCGGCGTATTCGGCCAGGATCGAGCGCGGCACCCCTTGCAGGGTGATGTGGACGCCGTTGGGGAAGTCCTTGAAGCGTTCGGTCAGGTAGGTCAGCCCCGAGCTGGTGGCCGACAGGTAAGGGGTATCGATCTGCGCCAGGTTGCCCAGGCACACCACTTTGGAACCGGCGCCGGCACGGGTGATGATGGTTTTCATCTGGTGCGGGGTGAGGTTCTGGCATTCATCGATCAGGATCAGGCTTTGCTGGAAACTGCGCCCACGGATGTAGTTGAGGGATTTGAACTGCAACGGCACCTTGCTGAGGATGTAGTCGACGCTGCCGTGGGTGTTCTCGTCGTCCATGTGCAGGGCTTCGAGGTTGTCGGTGATGGCGCCGAGCCAAGGCTCCATTTTTTCCGCCTCGGTGCCGGGCAGAAAGCCGATTTCCTGGTCCAGGCCCTGCACGCTGCGGGTGGCGATGATGCGCCGGTAACGCTTGCTGACCATGGTCTGCTCGATGGCCGCCGCCAGGGCCAGGATGGTTTTGCCGGAACCGGCCGCGCCGGACAGGTTGACCAGGTGGATGTCGGGGTCGAGCAAGGCATACAGCGCCAGGCTCTGGTAGATGTCTCGCGGTTTGAGACCCCAGGCCTCCTGGTGCAGCAGGGGCTCCTGGTGCAGGTCGAGGATCAGCAACTTATCGACCTGGATTTCCTTGATCCAGCCGACAAAACCCTGCTCATCGATGATGAACTCGTTGATGTGCACCGCCGGCAGGTTGTCGATCAGTTGCACCTGGTGCCAGGTGCGGCCGTGGTCCTGGCGGGTTTCGACCTTGCTCACGCGGTCCCAGAAGGAGCCGGTCATGGTGTGGTAGCCATTGGGCAGCAGCGACACGTCGTCGACCAGTTGGTCGGTGCTGTAGTCTTCGGCCGCAATTCCGCAGGCGCGGGCCTTGAGGCGCATGTTGATGTCTTTGGTCACCAGCACCAGGGGCAGCGACTTGTCGCGGGCGTGCAGGTCCAGCAACTGGTTGATGATGATGTTGTCGTTCAGGTGCTCAGGCAGCACCAGGTTGGGCTCGGCGCGCTTGCTCATCAGGATCGACAGCAAGCCCTTGGGCCCGCTCTTGCCGCGCTGGATCGGCACACCCAGTTCGACGTCCTGGGGCGTGGCATCGCCCAGGGTCTTGTCGATCAGGCGGATCGCCTGGCGGCATTCGGCCGCAACGCTGTGATGGCCACTCTTGAGCTTGTCCAGCTCTTCAAGCACGGTCATCGGGATGGCCACGTGGTGTTCTTCAAAATTGAGCAGGGCGTTGGGATCGTGAATCAATACGTTGGTATCGAGTACATAAAGGATTGGCTGGTTGGAGGAAGGTCTGCGTCCGTTATCATCCATACTCGGTCACCTTTTTGGGAGCCAGTCGACGCAATCGCTGCGCCTCGAAATGGCCGCCGAATTTCACCTGTGGGGACTCAAGTGAACCTGACACGTGTGGGTCTTGGAAGACGCCACCTGTGTTGCAGGTTTCGGCGGTCTGCCTTCGTAATACTCCAAAACCTGTGACAGGAAAAAGCACTTTGACGCTTTTTTGAAGTTTATTTTGCAGAGTGACCAATAGCCCTTGGCGCACCGCCATCAGGCAACTAGAGTCAATGGTTACGCCGTGGTCATTTGCCGCAGCCCATCGCCTCCAGCCCCAGCAAATACGGGGTTCGGCCCGTTTCAGCGAAACCCGTCCTGGCAATCCTCCCAACCGATGCCACTTTGCGCCGTTTGCGTGACCAACCAGGGCAACGCGGTCTTGGCGCCGTCCTGGCGCGCATTGAAGTTAATGACCCCGTGGCGCCACAGCAGCATCAGGGTCAGCACCCGGTCGGCGCTCTGCTGGGGGCTGAGGCGGCCGGAGGTGTCCTGCGGGTCGATGTCCCACAGCGCCACCTGCAAACCCTGGGCACGCAAGAACCCGCCGGCGTCGGCCCGGCGCTGGCCGTAGGGTGGGCGGAACAGCGGCACGAAGTTCTCCGGCAGTTTGTTTTTCACCAGGTCCACGCTGCGCTCGATGGAGTATTGCCAGTCCTGCCAATGGCTGTGGGAGCGGTACTCCCAGCCCTGCACCCCCACGCATTGGCGCGAGTACAGCGCCTGCAGCGAAGCCACCGAACCCTGGGCCAGGCGCGCCTGCACCTCGGCGCCGAGTACAAAGAAAATCGCGCTCAGGTTGGCCTTGCGCAGGTAATCGGCCAGCCACGCGGCGTTGTCGGGCTGCAGCGCCGCCGAGCTGTCGAAGGTGAGCAAAAACAAGCGGTCGTTGAGTTCATCGCCATTGCGTTCGTAGTCGCCAAAGCGCTCGATTTCGCTGCTGGTCTGCGGGAAGAGCGCGGCCTTGCGCAGTTGCTCGTCCAGGTAACGCTCATGGAAGCTGCGGCTGGGCTCGGCCCAGCGGGCGTAGAACGAGTCCTCGCCCAGGGCGAACTTGCCGGCCTGCTCGCGCAGGGTGTCCAGGTCCTGCACCCAATAGCAGAACGAGGCGTCCTGGTCGCAGCTTTGCTGGGCGAAGTTGTAATTGGCCAGCAGGCGCTGCCACATCCGCTCGCGCACCCGCTCGATGGCGTCGCGGTTGATCTGGCGCAGCCCCAGGCGTTGCTTGAGGGCGGTTTCGTCCAGGGCTTCGGAGGCCAGCAAGGCGCGGGCGAAGGTCAGGATCTCGGCCCGCGAGGCGACGTCGAACAGGGTCGGGCTGCTCAAGGGTTCGGGCCAGGTGCTGCGGTCCAGGGTCGCCACGTCACCGGGCGCGGCCAGCGCGCCGACGCTCAACAACCCAGCCATGAGAAAACACGCGATACGCAAGGGACTGCCTCCATAACAAAGCCCGCGCGGCACTATAGCCGATTCGCGGGTGCGCTCCCCGCTTGCTACGGCCAGGCTATGGCCGTCATAGGTGGAGTCAAAACGCCATAGCCCCTAGAATCGCCGCACGTTTACAGGAGACGACTTCATGCTGATGGTGATTTCCCCCGCCAAAACCCTCGACTATGAGACCCCGCCCGCCACGTCGCGCTTCACCTTGCCGCAGTACCTGGACCATTCCCAGGCATTGATCGAGCAGTTGCGCGAGCTGAGCCCGGCGCAGATCAGCCAGTTGATGCACGTTTCCGACAAAATCGGTGGCCTCAACGCCGCGCGCTTCGGCAGTTGGACGCCAGCCTTCACCCCAGACAACGCCAAACAGGCGCTGCTGGCGTTCAAGGGCGACGTCTACACCGGCATGCACGCCGAAGACTTCAGCCAAGCCGACTTCGACTACGCCCAACAGCACTTGCGCCTGCTGTCCGGCCTCTACGGCCTGCTGCGCCCGCTGGACCTGATGCAGCCCTATCGCCTGGAAATGGGCACCAAACTGGCCAACGCCCGGGGCAAGGACCTGTATGCGTTCTGGGGCACGCGCATCAGCGAATGGCTCAATGAGGCCCTGGCCGAACAGGGTGACGACGTGCTGCTCAACCTGGCCTCCAACGAATACTTCTCGGCGGTCAAGCGCAGCGCCCTCAACGCGCGCGTCATCAACACCGAGTTCAAGGACCTGAAAAACGGCCAGTACAAGATCATCAGTTTCTACGCGAAAAAGGCCCGGGGCCTGATGAGCCGCTTCGTCATCCAGGAACGCATCAACGACCCCGCCGCCCTCAAGCACTTCGACGCCCAGGGCTACCGCTTCAGCGCCGAACAGTCCAAGCCCGACAGCCTGGTGTTCCTGCGCGATCACGCGCCCCAGTAACAGCCCATACAAATCCCTGTGGGAGCGAGCCTGCTCGCGATGGCCAAGTGTCCGTCACACAGGCAACCATCGCGGGCGAGCGGAGCGCCGCCCGGCCCTCTCCCACACAGGCCGTCTCCATACAACCTTGTCCTACAAAACCCGTTGTTCTCACCTTGCCCTACACGCCTCGCAGAAAAAAATTGCAAAATATTTCGTAGTGGCACGTGACTTCTTTATCGATAGTGGCAAATAACTATCTACCCCGCTGAACTCCCCGCAACTAAGGGGCCAAACTGCAAATGCTATCAATATAGTATTAGTGCCATCTTTTTAAATATCCGCCCAATTGCGCAGAATCGAGATGAGTGGCCTGGAACTATGTGTTCCGAAGCGGCTCCTACAACCGGTAACGATTCTCACAAGATTTGTAAGAGATGACCTACACAACAACTTCCGCGCTGTCACTAAGTTGTCATTAAAACGTTGACTGGCCGGTCGAGTATTCAAACAACGGATCGAGAACTGGAGATAAGCATCATCACTATCCCCTACCAGGCCCCGGCTTAGCTCATCCCAACAGCCCGGCGCAGGCTCACCGGCAAGGTCCCCATCCCTTGCCCCAACGCCTGCCACCGCGGCTCGCGCACTGCCCCTGAAGGCAGTGCGCGACATTTCAGGGCAAGCCCTTATAACAAGGCCAAGTTGCGCACAACTTGAGTGCAGTTAATTAGCCACTCGAACTTTGTATGCCCGCACAGTGCATCGCGGCGCCTGTTCGCCCGTTATTCGAGTGCACCGACAACAGCAAAATCATTAACTCCGGCCATCTAATTGGCGTGATTAATACAGAGGTAAATACGATGCGCATCAGCATATTCGGTTTGGGTTACGTCGGCGCAGTCTGTGCCGGTTGCTTGTCCGCACGGGGCCATGAAGTCATTGGCGTGGATATCTCCCAAGACAAGATCGACCTCATCAACGCCGGCAAATCCCCCATCGTCGAACCGGGCCTGGGCGAATTGCTTGCCCTGGGCATTCACACCGGCCGCCTGCGGGGCACCACCGACTTCGCCGAGGCCATCCGCGGCAGCGACCTGTCGATGATCTGCGTCGGCACACCGAGCAAAAAGAACGGCGACCTGGAGCTCAACTACATCGAAGCCGTGTGCCGCGAGATCGGTTTTGTCCTGCGTGACAAGAGCACCCGCCACACCATCGTGGTGCGCAGCACCGTATTGCCCGGCACCGTGAAAAACGTGGTGATCCCGATCCTCGAAGACTGCTCCGGGAAGAAGGCCGGGGTGGATTTCGGCGTGGCGGTCAACCCCGAGTTCCTGCGTGAAAGCACGGCGATCATGGACTACGACATGCCGCCTATGACCGTCATCGGCGAGTTCGACAGCGCCAGCGGCGACGTGCTGCAAGCCCTGTACGAAGAACTCAAGGCACCGATCATCCGCAAGGGCATCGAAGTGGCCGAAATGATTAAGTACACCTGCAACGTCTGGCACGCCACCAAGGTCACCTTCGCCAACGAGATCGGCAACATCGCCAAGGCCGTGGGCGTGGACGGCCGTGAAGTGATGGAAGTGGTGTGCCAGGACAAGACCCTCAACCTCTCCCAGTACTACATGCGCCCAGGCTTTGCCTTCGGCGGCTCCTGCCTGCCCAAGGACGTGCGCGCCCTCACCTACCGCGCCAGCTCCCTGGACGTCGAAGCGCCACTGCTCAACTCGCTGATGCGCAGCAACGAATCCCAGGTGCAAAACGCCTTCGACATCATCAGCGGCCACGACAAACGCCGCGTCGCCCTGCTGGGCCTGAGCTTCAAAGCCGGCACCGACGACCTGCGCGAAAGCCCCCTGGTGGAACTGGCCGAAATGCTCATCGGCAAGGGCTTTGACCTGAGCATCTACGACAGCAACGTCGAATACGCGCGCATGCACGGCTCGAACAAGGACTACATCGAATCCAAGATCCCCCACGTCTCGTCCCTGCTCAACGCCGACTTCGACTCGGTGATCGACAACAGCGACGTCATCATCCTGGGCAACCGCGACGAGAAATTCCGCGCCCTGGCCCAGACCGCCCCGCAGGGCAAACAAGTGATCGACCTGGTCGGCTTCATGAACCAGGCCACCAGCGTCAGCGGCCGCACTGAAGGAATTTGCTGGTAAGAGCAGCGGCAAGCGGCCAGTGAAGCGCTGTTCACTGGCCGCTTGCAACTGGCCGCTCCTTCTCTCTTTTGCGGAAAAGCCTATGTCCAAGCTAAATCAATTTTTCCTGCAAGCCGCTGGCTGGCTGTTGTACCTGAGCCTGTTGATGGGGCTGGCCGCGCTGTTGCCGCCGTCGATTTTCGACGCGCAGTCGCGCGACTTCATTTTCCTGATTGGCGCGGTGGGGATCTGGCGCTACTCCATGGGCGCCACCCACTTCATTCGCGGCATGCTGTTTCTCTACGTGGTCTACCCGCACCTGCGGCGCAAGGTGCGCAAACTCGGCGCCTCGGCAGACCCCTCCCATGTGTTCCTGATGGTCACCAGTTTTCGCATCGACGCCCTGACCACCGCCCAGGTCTACAGCTCGGTGATCCGCGAAGCCATCGACTGCGGCTTCCCCACCACCGTGGTCTGTTCCCTGGTGGAAATGTCCGATGAGCTGCTGGTCAAAAGCCTGTGGGCCCGGATGAACCCGCCCGAGCGCGTGCAACTGGATTTCGTGCGCATCGCCGGCACCGGCAAGCGCGATGGCCTGGCCTTTGGCTTTCGCGCCATCTCCCGGCACCTGCCGGACGACCGCGCCGTGGTCGCCGTGATCGATGGCGACACCGTGCTGGCCGAAGGCGTGGTGCGCAAGACCGTGCCCTGGTTCCAGTTGTTCGGCAATGTCGGCGGCCTGACCACCAACGAATTCTGCGAAGTGCGCGGCGGCTACGTGATGAGCCAATGGCACAAACTGCGTTTCGCCCAGCGCCACATCAACATGTGCTCCATGGCCCTGTCCAAGCGTGTGCTGACCATGACCGGGCGCATGTCGGTGTTCCGTGCCCGGGTGGTGACCGACCCGGCGTTCATCGCCGATGTGGAAAGCGACTCCCTGCAACACTGGCGCCTGGGCCGCTTCAAGTTTCTCACCGGTGACGACAAGTCCAGTTGGTTCAGCCTGATGCGCCTGGGCTACGACACCTTCTACGTGCCCGACGCGGCCATCCACACCGTGGAACACCCGCCCGAAAAAAGCTTCATCAAGGCCAGCCGCAAACTGATGTTCCGCTGGTACGGCAACAACCTGCGCCAGAACGCCCGCGCCCTGGGCCTGGGGGTCAAGCGCCTGGGCCTGTTCACCAGCGTGGTGCTGTTCGACCAGCGCGTGTCGATGTGGACCAGCCTCCTGGGCCTGACGGTAGCAATCATCGCCAGCTTCAAGTACGGCACCGCGTTCATCCTCGTCTACCTGCTGTGGATCGGCATCACCCGCCTGCTCCTGACCCTGCTGCTGGCCTGTTCCGGGCACCGCATCGGCCCGGCCTACCCGCTGATCCTCTATTACAACCAGATCGTCGGCGCGCTGGTGAAGATCTACGTGTTCTTCCGCCTCGACCAACAATCCTGGACCCGCCAGGACACCAAACTGACCCGCGACCTGCAAAGCGCCCAGCGCTGGTTCAACACCTGGTCGTCGCGAACCATGACCTTCTCCGCAGGCAGCATCTTCGTCGCCGTGCTGCTGATGATGGTTTGACCCGACCCGCCCGAATCAACAAGGACCTGCACCATGAACAGCTCACTCAACACCCGCGGCGCCAACGTCAACGTCGTCCACGAATCCGAAGCCCAGCGCCAGCACGCCCGGGTCAAGATCCCGGCCAAACTGCGCTTTATCGACGCCAGCGGCACCCCCCTGATGGCCCGCGTCGAAGACCTCAGCGCCGGCGGCCTGTGTTTCAACGCCGGCACCGGCAAACCCCTGGCCCTGGGCCAGGTACACAAGGGCCGCTTGCAGTTTGTCATCGACAACCTGGGCCTGGGCATGGACGTCGAACTGCTGATCCGCTCCTACGACCGCCAAAGCGGGCGCACCGGGTGCGAGTTCCAAAACCTCGAACCGCAAGACATCGCCACCCTGCGCCACCTCATCACCTCGCACCTGGCCGGCGACATCGTGACCCTGGGCGACGTGCTCGCCACCCTGCAACGGGACAACTTCACCAAGGCGCGCAAGGTCAAGGACAGCGGCAGCGGCATGAGCGTCTTTGGCCGTTTGCGCGCCGTGGTTTTCAGCGCCGGGATCTTCATCGTCGGCTTGGTGGCGTTCGGTTTTATTTTCAAATCGGTGTACGGCCTGTACTTCGTCAGCCACGCCCAGGCCGGCCTGGTGAGCGTGCCGGGGATGAACGTGACCATGCCCCGCGATGGCACCGTGCAAAGCCTGGTCAAGGCCGACGGCATGGCCGCCAAGGGCGCGCCGCTGGCCACGTTCAGCACCAGCATGCTCGACGTACTCAAGGGCCACCTGGACGAAGACCAATTGCAACCGGCCAAGGTCGAGGAACTGTTCGGCAAGCAAATGACCGGCACCCTCACCTCGCCCTGCGACTGCGTCGTCACCCAGCAACGGGTCGCCGACGGCCAGTACGCCAGCAAGGGCGACGTGATCTTCCAACTGGTGCCGCGCCATAGCCAGGCCAACGTGGAAGCACGCTTCACCTACCGCCAGTTCGCCGACGTGCACCCCGGCACCCAGGTCAACTTCCAGGTCGCCGGCGAAGATGACGTGCGTCGCGGCACCATCGTCAGCAGCACCAGCCTCAACAGCGCCGACCTGGCCTCCGACATCCGCGTCCAGATCAAACCCGACGCCCCCCTCGACAGCGCCCTGGCCGGCCAACCGGTGGACGTGCGCAGCGACCGCGGCCCGTCGATGAACTGGCTGATCGACAAAGCCATGGCCGCCGGGCTCTGAGGGAGGACATGGCCATGACCACTTCACCCTCATCCCTGTGGGCACAAGCCTCTGTGGGAGCGGGCCTGCCCGCAATACAGGCCACGCGGTTTGCCTGGCAAACCCTGGCGAAGCTTTCGCAGCGCGGCACCGCCCCGACCGGTCCGGCCCCCACACAGGCTCGCCCCCGCAGCAGCGGCCTCGCCCTCTGCGCCCTGGCCCTGGCCCTGGCCCTGGCCCTGGCCGGTTGCGCCGGCCTGCCCGACCAGCGCCTGGCCAACGAAGCCCTCAAGCGCGGCGACACCGCGCTGGCGGCGCAGAACTACCGGCAACTGGCCAACCTGGGCTACAGCGAAGCCCAAGTCGGCTTGGCCGATATCCAGGTCGACAGCCGTGACCCGGCCCAACTCCAGCAGGCCGAAGCCACCTACCGCGCCGCCGCCCCGGTTTCGCCCCGCGCCCAGGCCCGCCTCGGGCGCCTGCTGGCCGCCAAACCCGGCGCCAGCGCCGCCGAACACCGCGAAGCGCAAACCCTGCTGAAAAAAGCCGCCGCCGCCGGCGAAGGCAACACGCGCCTGGCCCTGGCCATGCTCTACCTGCAACACCCTACAAGCTTCCCCGACGTCGATGCCCAGCAGCAAATCAGCCAATGGCGCGACGCCGGCTACCCCGAAGCGGGCCTGGCCCAGGTGCTGCTCTACCGCACCCAGGGCAGCTACGACCAGCACCTGGACGAAGTCCAAGCCATCTGCACCGCGGCGCTGGCCAGCACCGACATCTGCTACGTCGAACTGGCCACCGTCTACCAGAAAAAGGCCCAGCCCGAGCAACAGGCCGAGCTGATTAAACAGCTGCAAGCGGCCCATGCCCGCGGCACCGTCACTGCGCAACGGGTGGACAGCGTGGCCCGGGTGCTGGGCGACGCCAGCCTCGGCCAACCCGACGGCAAAACCGCCCAAGGCCTGCTCGAAGGCATCGCCCCCGGCTACCCGGCCGCGTGGGTCAGCCTCGCCCAATTGCTCTACGACTTCCCCGAACTGGGCGACACCGACACCCTGCTCCAGTACCTGGACAACGGCCGCGCCGCCGACCAGCCCCGCGCCGAACTGCTGCTGGGCAAGCTCTACTACGAAGGCAAAGTGCTGCCCGCCGACGCCCAGGTGGCCGAAGCGCACCTGCAAAAAGCCGTGGGCCGCGAGGTAGCCGCCGACTATTACCTGGGCCAGATCTACCGCCGTGGCTACCTGGGCCAGGTCTACCCGCAAAAGGCCCTCGACCATCTATTGACCGCCGCGCGCAACGGCCAGAACAGCGCCGATTTCGCCCTCGCCCAGCTCTTTTCCCAGGGCAAAGGCACCCGGCCCGACCCGGTCAACGCCTACGTCTTCAGCCAACTGGCCAAAACCCAGGACAGCCCCCAGGCGCATGAGCTGGCCCAGCAACTCGACGCCCAATTACCGCCCGCCCAACGGGCCCAGGCCCAACGCCTGCTGCAACAGGAACAGGCCGCCCGCGCCGCCATCAGCCCGGCCGCCCTGCCCCTGCACGCCCTGCAAGCAGAAGCCGGCGAGGAACCCCTATGAAGCTCAACCCATTCGTCAAGGCCGGCCTCGGCCTGTCCTTCGCCCTGCTGTGGTCGTGCCCGACCCTGGCGGCACTGACCGCAGACAAGAACTTCGGCCTGGAAGTGAAAATCACCGGCCAATCCGAAGACGACCGCGACCTGGGCACCGCCCGTGGCGGCGACGTCAACGGCATCGGCCTGGACCTGCGCCCCTGGCTGTACGGCGAGCGCGGTCACTGGAGCGCCTACGCCATGGGCCAGGCTGTGGCCGCCAGCGACATCATCGAAACCGACACCCTGCAACAAGCCAGCGCCGACGCCAGCCAACCCACCGACAACGGCGACCGGCGCAGCAAAAAAAACTACCTGGCCCTGCGCGAGTTCTGGGTCGGCTACAGCGGTTTCACGCCCTACCCCGGCGAGCAGCTCAAGTTCGGCCGCCAACGCCTGCGCAACGATGACGGCCAGTGGCGCGACACCAACATCGAAGCGCTGAACTGGACCTTCGACACCACCCTGCTGCGCGCCAACCTCGGCGCCGCCGAGCGCTTCAGCGAATACCGCACCGACCTCAAGGCACTCTCGCCCCAAGACGAAGATCGCCTGCACCTCTACGCTGACGTTGCCTACCAATGGACCCCCGGCCACTGGCTAGGCCTGCGCGGCCACCACAGCCAGGACGACGGCCAACTCGACTACCCAGTGCCGGGCCAAGCGGCCGATTCCCTGGACAAAAAACAGAACGGCGACCTCACCTGGTTGGGCCTTGAGGCCAACAGCGACGCCTACAACTGGCGCAACAGCAACACCGTCAATTACTGGGGCAGCGTTACCGGCATGCAGGGCGAGCGCGACCGCGTCAACCCCTTGAGCGCCGACGGCAGCCCCCCGGCCAACGCCAAGCGCCACGCCAACCTCGACGGCTGGGCCACCGACCTGGGCCTGCGCCTGCGCCTGGACGAACACTGGCAAGTGGGCGCCGCCTATGCCCGCGCCAGTGCCGACTACGAGCAGAACGGCCTGCAAAGCAACCGTTCCAACTTCACCGGCACCCGCTCGCGGGTGCACCGCTTCGGCGAAGCCTTCCGTGGCGAAACCGGCAACCTGCAAACCGCCACCCTGTTCGGCTCCTGGCAACTGCGCGACGACTACGACGCCAGCCTGGTCTACCACAAGTTCTGGCGCGTAGACGGTAAGCAACCGGTGGCCGGCAGCGGCATCAACGCAGTGGACAGCGACGCCGGGATTGCCGGCTCCGCCCTGCCCCAGGCCGATGGCAACAAAGACCTGGGCCAGGAAGTGGACCTGGTGGTCACCAAATACTTCAAGCAAGGCCTGCTGCCCGCCGCCCTGAGCCAGTCCATCGACGAACCAGCGGCCCTGGTGCGCTTTCGCGGTGGCGTGTTCAAGCCCGGCGATGCCTATGGCAAGGACGTCGACTCGTACATGCACCGCGCCTTTGTCGACGTGATCTGGCGCTTCTGATGGGAGCCTGTGCGATGAACCCCCACGCCTTCAAAGCCCCGCTGCTGGCCGCCCTGCTGCTGTGCGGCGCCACCGCCCAGGCCAGCGTCGAAGCCAAGGCGCCGACCCTGGCCAAAGAGCTGCAACAGGCCAAGACCTACACCGTCAGCAGCGCCCCGACCGCGCCGCTGGACCTGCCCAAACCGGCGCTGCCGGATCTCTCCGGCTACACCGCCGACGCGGTGGCGGCCAAGGTCGACCGGCGCCAACGCGGCAAGGCCAGCGTGCGCCGGATGATGCAAGAGAACGCCCTCAAGGACTTCATCGGCGGCGACAACAAAATGGCCGAATGGGTGGTGCGCCAACACGGCATCCCCCAGGCGATTTTCATCGACGACGGCTACCTCAACCTCAAGGACCTGGCCAAAGCCGTACCCAGCCAATACCTGCGCGAAACCGCCCCCGGCGTGTACCTGGCGCGCCTGCCCATCGTGGTCGGCGAAAAAGGCATCCTGGAAATCGACGGGCAAACCCAAGAGCTGCGCCTGTCCCAGGAGGCCGGTTCGTTTCTGGTCAACGACGGCCAATTGTTCGTGCGCGACAGCAAAATCACCGGGTGGCGCGAGCAGGCCAACGGCCCGGCGACTTTCCGCTCGGCCAAGGAGTTCCGCCCGTTCCTGCTGGCCTGGGGCGGCACCCAGACCTACATCGTCAACAGCCAGATGGCCAGTTTCGGCTATGCCAACAGCAAGTCCTACGGGGTGAGCATTTCCCAGTACACGCCCAACATGGCCAAGGTGCTCAAGCGCAAGGAGCCCACGGGCTGGATCATCGATTCCGAGTTCTCCGACATGTGGTACGGCTTCTACTGCTACGAAACCCAAGGCTTCGTCATCAAGGGCAGCACCTACCGCGACAACATCGTCTACGGCATCGACCCCCACGACCGTTCCCATGGCCTGGTGATCGCCGACAACACCGTGCATGGCACAAAAAAGAAGCACGGCATCATCATTTCCCGTGAGGTCAACGACAGCTTCATCTTCAACAACCGCAGCTACGACAACCAACTCTCGGGCCTGGTGATCGACCGCAACAGCGTCAACAACCTGATCGCCGACAACCACATCTACCGCAACCACACCGACGGCATCACCCTCTACGAGAGCGGCAACAACCTGCTGTGGGGCAACAAGGTCATCAGCAACCGCCGCCACGGCATCCGCGTGCGCAACAGCGTCAACATCCGCCTCTACGAAAACCTCGCCATGGCCAACGGCCTGACCGGCGTATACGGCCACATCAAGGATTTGAGCGACACCGACCGCAACATCGAACTCGACCCCTTCGACGCCCAGGTTTCGCTGATCCTGGTGGGCGGCGAGCTGGCCGGCAACGGCAGCGGCCCGCTGTCCATCGACTCGCCGCTGAGCATCGAGCTGTACCGCGTCTCGATGCTGGCGCCGACCAAATCCAGTGGCATCAGCTTCAACGGCATCCTGGGCGAGCGCCAGGACGAAATCCTCGACCTGCTGGTGCGCCAACGCAAAGCCGTGCTGATCGACCCCGTTGAACGCCAGACCCCTTTGCAGCCATGAGGACGCCCGCCATGAAGCCCCACATCAAAACCCTGCTGGGCCTTTCGGGCCTGACCCTGGGCCTGCTCGCCGCCGCCGGCACTGCCCGCGCCGACCAGCCCGCGGCCCCGGTCTTCAGCGCCGAGCCGTGCTGCAACCTGTGCCCAGCCGCCCACGACGCGAAAAACTACACCACCCGCTACCAACAGAACTTCACCACCCTGGTGCAAGCCCAGGGCGACTGGCTATTCCGCACCCAGGAAGACCTGCGCACCGAGTTCGACACCAGCGCCGCCGGCTACAAGCGCCTCCAGCAATTGCACGACGCGTTCAAGAGCAAAGGCGTGGAACTGGTGCTGGTCTACCAACCCACCCGGGGCCTGGTGAACCGCAGCAAGCTCAACCCCGCCGAGCAGGCACGCTTTGATTTCGACAAAGCGCTGCGCAATTACCAAGGCATGCTCGGGCGCTTCGCCGCCATGGGCTACGTGGTGCCCGACCTCTCGCCCCTGGCCGACGAACGCCTGCCCGAGACCCTGCCGGCCCACGACTTCTACTTTCGTGGCGACCAGCACTGGACCCCCTACGGCGCCCAGCGCACGGCGAAAATCGTCGCCGCCAAGGTCAAGCAACTGCCGCAATTCGCCGACATTCCCCAGCGCGCATTCGAAACCAAAAAAACCGGGCGCATGGGCAAGACCGGCACCCTGCACAACATGGCCGGGCAACTGTGCGGCACCAGTTACGCCATCCAGTACATGGACCAATTCACCACCGAGCCCAAGGGCGAGGCCGGCGACGGCGACCTGTTCGGCGACAGCGCCCAGGCGCAGATCACCCTGGTGGGCACCAGCCACAGCGGCAAGAACTACAACTTCGCCGGTTTCCTGCAAGAGGCCATCGGCGCCGACATCCTCAACGTCGCGTTCCCCGGCGGGGGCCTGGAAGGCTCGATGATCCAGTACCTGGGCAGCGAAGAATTCCAGAACAACCCGCCGAAAATCCTGATCTGGGAATTCTCGCCCCTGTACCGCCTCGACCAGGAAACCACCTACCGGCAAATGATGGCCCTGCTGGACAACGGCTGCGAAGGCAAACCGGCGCAGATGAGTGCCAACAAAACCCTTAAGCCGGGCAAGAATGAACTGCTGGTCAACAGCCGTAACCTGGACCTGCGCAACGGCAACCACCAGGTCGATATCCGCTTCGCCGACCCCTCGGTGAAAACCCTGCAAGCCACCCTCTGGTACATGAACGGCCGCCACGAGGACATCAAGCTCGACAAACCCGACACCGCCGACACCGACGGGCGCTTCGCCTTCGAGCTACGCACCGACGAAGACTGGGCCGCCCAGACCCTGCTCGCCGTCGAGGTGCAAGGCCCCGAGGCCGGTGCCCAGGGGCAGAAAGTCCAGGCCCGGGTTTGCCAACGCAACACCTTCCCCAGTGCCGGGCAACGCACCGCCCAACTGGCGCCATGAGGTTACTTATGCACAGCCCATTTACCCGTTTGTTCACCCCGGCCTTGCTGGGCCTGGCTCTGTTCGCCGGCGCAGCGGATGCCGCGCTGCGCCCGCCCCAGGGCTACTTCGCCCCGGTGGAAACCTTCAAGACCGGCGACTACACCTCCGACTGCGGCGCCATCCCCGCGCCCTACACCGGCGCCCTGCAATTTCGCAGCAAATACGAAGGCTCGGACAAGGCCCGCGCCACCCTCAATAGCCAGTCGCAAAAGGCCTTTCGCGACAGCACCGCGAACATCACCACCCTGGAGCGGGGCGTGAGCAAACAGGTGATGCAGTTCATGCGCGACGGCCGCCCCGAGCAGTTGCAATGCACCCTGGACTGGCTCACCGCGTGGGCCGGGGCCGATGCGCTGATGTCCAAGGACTTCAACCACACCGGCAAATCCATGCGCAAATGGGCCTTGGGCAGCATGGCCTCGGCCTATATCCGCCTGAAGTTTTCCGAGTCCAGGCCCTTGGCCCGCCACGAACCGCAAGCCCAGCAGATCGAGGCCTGGTTCGCGAACATGGCCGAGCAAGTGGTGCGCGACTGGGACAACCTGCCCCTGGAAAAAACCAACAACCATTCGTACTGGGCCGCGTGGTCGGTGATGGCCAGCGCCATCGCCACCGACCGCCGCGACCTGTTCGACTGGGCGGTCAAGCAATACAAAGTCGGCGCCAACCAGGTCGACGCCCAGGGCTATTTGCCCAACGAACTCAAGCGCCAGCAACGCGCCCTGGCCTACCACAACTACGCCTTGCCGCCCTTGGCGATGATCGCCAGTTTCGCCCAGGCCAACGGTGTGGACCTGCGCAACGAAAACCACGGCGCCCTCAAACGCCTCGGCGAACGGGTGTTGGCCGGGGTTCAAGACGCCGACGACTTCCAGGCCCGCAGCGGCAAAAAACAGGACATGAGCGACCTCAAGGTCGAGGCCAAATTCGCCTGGCTCGAACCCTTCTGCAGCCTCTACACCTGCGCGCCGGACGTGCTG
This sequence comes from Pseudomonas sp. MF08875, assembly GCF_059862525.1. Classification (NCBI taxonomy): domain Bacteria; kingdom Pseudomonadati; phylum Pseudomonadota; class Gammaproteobacteria; order Pseudomonadales; family Pseudomonadaceae; genus Pseudomonas; species Pseudomonas sp. MF08875. The sequence goes on along the minus strand of NZ_JCBCUW010000003.1, from coordinate 6,313 downwards.
GCGCGCAAGCGGCAGATGCAGCCGTTCAAGACCTTCCGCCTCGGCGGCGACTTGACCCGGGTGTATGACCCACGCAAAGGCACTTGAACCCCTGTGGGAGCGAGCCCGCTCGCGATGACGGCGGCACAGCCTGAGATCGCGAGCAGGCTCGCGCCCACCGACCCAGGCTCGCGCCCAAAGGTGGCGGGCAAGGCATGAACTGATCGCCCCCCAGTTTCCACCGGGGGGTTTGGGGGGGCCGTTGGCCCTTACTGTTGGCTACACACGGAGAGATCGGGATGGTGTTTTCATCCAATGTGTTCCTGTTTTTGTTCTTGCCGATTTTCCTCGGCTTGTACTACTTGAGCGGGCAACGCTACCGCAACCTGCTGCTGCTGATGGCCAGCTACGTGTTCTATGCCTGGTGGCGGGTGGACTTCCTGGCGCTGTTCATCGGCGTCACCCTGTGGAACTACTGGATCGGCCTCAAGGTGGGCGCCGCCGGGGTGCGCACCAAACCGGCGCAGCGCTGGCTGTTGCTGGGGGTGGTGGTGGACCTGGGCATCCTCGGCTACTTCAAGTACGCCAACTTCGGCGTCGAGAGCATCAACGCCATGATGACCTCGGTGGGCCTGGAGCCCTTTATCCTCACCCACGTGCTGCTGCCCATCGGCATCTCGTTCTACGTGTTCGAGTCCATCAGCTACATCATCGACGTGTACCGCGGCGACACTCCGGCCACGCGCAACCTCATCGATTTCGCGGCGTTCGTGGCGATCTTCCCGCACCTGATCGCCGGCCCCGTGCTGCGCTTTCGCGACCTGGCCGAGCAGTTCAACCACCGCACCCACACCCTGGATAAATTCTCCGAGGGCTGCACGCGGTTCATGCAGGGTTTCATCAAGAAGGTGTTCATCGCCGACACCCTGGCGGTGGTCGCCGACCACTGCTTCGCCCTGCAAAACCCCACCACGGGCGACGCCTGGCTCGGCGCCCTGGCCTACACCGCGCAGCTGTACTTCGACTTCAGCGGCTACAGCGACATGGCCATCGGCCTGGGCCTGATGATGGGTTTTCGCTTCATGGAAAACTTCAAGCAGCCCTACATCAGCCAGTCCATCACCGAGTTCTGGCGGCGCTGGCACATCAGCCTGTCCACCTGGCTGCGCGACTACCTCTACATCACCCTGGGCGGCAACCGCAAAGGCACCCTCACCACCTACCGCAACCTGTTTTTGACCATGCTCCTGGGCGGTTTGTGGCACGGCGCCAACATCACCTACATCGTCTGGGGCGCGTGGCACGGCCTGTGGCTGGCGATTGAAAAAGCCATCGGCCTGAACACCACGGCGCGTAGTTTCAACCCCGTGCGCTGGGCCCTGACCTTCCTGCTGGTGGTGATGGGCTGGGTGATCTTCCGCGCCGAAAACCTGCACGTGGCCGGGCGCATGTACGGCGCCATGTTCAGCTTCGGTGACTGGCAGCTCTCGGAACTCAACCGCGCCAGCCTCACCGGCCTGCAAGTGGCCACCCTGGTATTGGCCTACGCCACCCTGGCGTTCTTCGGCCTGCGCGACTTTTATCGCGACCGCCCAGGCCAACCCCAACCGGTGGGAGCGAGCCCTGCTCACGATGGGGCGGCCGCCACATCGCTGGCAGCGCTGTCGCGAGCAGGCTCGCGCCCACAAGAGCAGGTCGCTCAGGGACACAGCATCACCCTCGACTGGCCCCGCTATGCCCTGCGTGCCCTGGTGCTGCTGCTGTTTATCGCCTCCATCCTGAAACTCTCGGCGCAAAGCTTTTCGCCGTTCCTTTACTTCCAGTTCTGAGGGCGCCTGCCATGACCCGCTCTTTACGCCTCCTCTACATCGCGCTGTTCCTGGCCCTGCTGCTCGTGCTGGGCGGCTGGTCGCTGCGCAGCTTTTTCGGCTTTGCCACCGGCCCCGACGCCAGCGTGCTCAACGGGCGCTGGAGCAAAGCGGTAGAGACCCACTACGACGACCAATTCCCCATCAAACGCCTGGGCACCAACCTGTGGGCCGCGCTGGATTTCAAACTGTTCAACGAAGGCCGCCCCGGCGTGGTGCTGGGCCGCAGCCAATGGCTGTACAGCGACGAAGAGTTCAACCCGGCCGTCAACGAAGAACTCAACCTGCAAGGCAACTACGCCCTGGTCGAAGGCGTGCGCCAGGCCCTCAAGGACAAAGGCGTGCAACTGGTGATGGCGGTGGTGCCGGCCAAGGCGCGCCTGTACCCCGAACACCTGGGCGAAGTGCAACCGGCGCGCATCCACGCCGACCTGTACCGCGACTTCCACGCACGCCTGGCCGCCCACCGGGTGCTGGCCCCCGACCTGCTCGGCCCCCTGCAACGGGCCAAACAGGCCGGCGAGCAGGTGTTCCTGCGCACCGACACCCACTGGACCCCGCAAGGCGCGCAGATCGCCGCCGAGCAACTGGCCCACACCATCCGCGCTAAAACGCCCCTGAGCGGCGAGCCCCAGCGCTTTGTCACCGAGGCCAGCGAGCGGGTCAGCCACCAGGGCGACCTGCGCCGCTTCCTGCCCCTGGACCCACTGTTTGAGAACCTCATGCCGGCCCGCGAGCCCCTGGACAAACGCGTGACCCGTGCCGTCGAGCCTGGCGCCGGCGACGACGCCCTGTTCGCCGACCGCGAAGTCCCGGTGGCGCTGGTGGGCACCAGCTACAGCGCCAACCCCGACTGGAACTTCGTCGGTGCCCTCAAGCAAGCCCTGAGCAGCGACGTGCTCAGCTACGCCGAAGACGGCCACGGGCCGATCCTGCCGATGCTCAGCTACCTCAAGAGCGACGACTTCATCCACCACCCGCCCCAGGTGCTGATCTGGGAATTCCCCGAGCGCTACCTGCCCGTCAACAACGACATCGGCGACGCCGACCCGCAGTGGGTCGCGGCGCTCAAGCAAACCGGCGCACGCCAACAAAGCGTGGCCAGCAGCCCTAAACCCGAGACGCCCACCCGGGCGCAAAACTGAAGAAGAGAGGTACACCCATGACCTTCCCCACCCGTTTCGCCCACACCCTCGTCCTGGCCGCCGGCCTGGGCCTCATGGCCCCCGCCTTCGCCGGCGACGCCGCGCTCTACGGCCCGGTGGCGCCCAAGGGCTCCAGCTTTGTGCGCGTGTACAACGCCAGCAATGCCGAAGTCAGCGCCACCGTCGGCAGCACCAGCCTCAACGAGGTCGGCCCCCTGGCCAGCAGCGACTTCAGCTTCATGCCCGGCGGCGACTACAGCGCCAAAGTCGGCAGCCAGAACCTGGCGGTGAAACTGGCCGCCGACCACTACTACACCCTGGTCACCACCGGCAAAGGCCAACCGCAACTGATCGAAGAACCGCCGTTCAAGAACAAACAGAAATCCCTGGTGCGCGTGCAAAACCTCAGCGACAAACCCCTGACCCTGAAAACCGCCGACGGCAAGACCGAAGTGGTCAAGCGCGTGGCCGCCCAAGGCCGTGGCGAGCGCGAAATCAACCCGGTGAAAGTCAGCCTGGCCCTGTACGACGGCAACCAGAAAGTCGGCGACGTCAAACCCGTCGCCCTGGAGCGCGGCGAAGCGGCGGTGCTGTACGTCACCGGCCAGGGCGCCAGCCTTTCTCCCGTGTGGGTCAAGGCGCGCTGAGTGCGCCCAGCTACTAGCGGCAAGCTGCAAGTAAAAAGCCCTTACTTGCCGCTTGAAGCTTGCCGCTTGCAACTGCCCTCCCCCTCTTTTTTCGGAGAAAAACCATGATCCCAGTCATCCTGTCCGGCGGTAGCGGTTCGCGTCTGTGGCCGCTGTCGCGCAAGCAATTTCCCAAGCAGTTCCTGGCCCTGACCGGCGAGCACACCCTGTTCCAGCAAACCCTGGAACGCCTGGTGTTCGACGGCATGGACGCGCCCATTGTGGTGTGCAACAAGGACCACCGCTTTATCGTCAACGAACAGTTGGCCAGCCGTGGCCTGGACACCCAGCGCATCCTGATGGAGCCATTCGGGCGCAACACCGCGCCGGCTGTGGCCTTGACCGCAATGATGCTGGTCAACGAGGGCCGCGATGAGCTAATGCTGGTGCTGCCCGCCGACCACGTGCTCGACGATCAAAAAGCCCTGCAACGCGCCCTCGCCCTGGCCACCGTGGCCGCCGAGCGCGGCGAGATGGTGCTGTTCGGCGTGCCGGCGACCAAACCGGAAACCGGCTACGGCTACATCAAGGCCAACCTCGATGCCGCGCTGCCCGAAGGCGTGAGCCGGGTGCAGCGCTTTGTCGAAAAACCCGACGTCAAACGTGCCACCGCATTCATCAAGGAGGGCGGTTACTTCTGGAACAGCGGCATGTTCCTGTTCCGTGCCAGCCGCTTCCTCGAAGAGCTGAAAAAACACGACCCGGACATCTATGACACCTGCCTGCTGACCCTGGAACGCAGCGAACAGGACGCCGACACCCTGACCTTCGACGAAGCCACCTTCGCCTGCTGCCCCGACAACTCCATCGACTACGCCGTGATGGAAAAAACCCTCGACGCCTGCGTGGTGCCGCTGAGCGCCGGGTGGAGCGACGTGGGCTGCTGGTCGTCGCTATGGGAAGTCAACGCCAAGGACGCCAACGGCAACGTCACCAAGGGCGACGTGGTGATCCAGGACAGCCGCAACTGCATGATCCACGGCAACGGCAAACTGGTTTCGGTGATCGGCCTGGAAAACATCGTGGTCGTGGAAACCAAGGACGCGATGATGATCGCCCACAAGGACAAGGTCCAAGGCGTCAAACAGATGGTCAACACCCTCAACGCCCAGGGCCGCAGCGAAACCCAGAACCACTGCGAGGTCTACCGCCCGTGGGGCTCCTACGACTCGGTGGACATGGGCGGGCGCTTCCAGGTCAAGCACATCTCGGTCAAACCCGGCGCGTGCCTGTCGCTGCAAATGCACCACCACCGCGCCGAACACTGGATCGTGGTCAGCGGCACCGCCGAAGTCACCTGCGATGACAACGTGTTTTTGCTCACCGAAAACCAGTCCACCTACATCCCCATCGCCTCCGTCCACCGCTTGCGCAACCCGGGCAAGATCCCCCTGGAAATCATCGAAGTGCAGTCCGGCAGCTACCTGGGCGAAGACGACATCGAACGCTTCGAGGACATCTACGGCCGCTCCACCCCGCTGGAGCGCGGCGTGTCGGTGAAAACCATCGCCCAGTGACGAGCCGCTGGTGTAGGGGGGCTGCCTGTGTGGGAGCAGGCTTGCTCCCACACAGGCCCAAGTGCCGGCGCTGCCTACCCGACCCTCTGCATTTGCAGTCGGTAGGGGGTTGGCTTTTTACCTTGCAATGAAACTACTACCGCCATCCAAACCTGTACTCAAACAACGACAGAGGCATTGGATACCGCCCTTTTCACCGACAAGTACTCTTGAATCGAAATCCACTTGCCCGAGCTGTATATTTCGACAATTCCCTCAGGCACGTCACCGCCCATATAGAAAGTTTCATATTCCCCTTGAGACACGTAACCAAGTGCATTCACTAAATGTGGAACCCGTATTACCCCAGTGCGGATTAGCTCTTCTGCATCTGTGGCTATGATATTGGCCATTGCCCTGAACGGAACATCGACCTTTCGTGTATCCACCCTCACCAACACACTATTTGGCCGCTGCGAGAACCGCTTTGCAACAGGGAGATTAGGCGTAAAAGAAAGCACTTTCCCGGATAGGCCCGCCTGCATTCCACTGTGTTCAAACAGTTGTCGGGTGAACGCTTGCGTGTGTGGACTTTCAGCGCCTGACGCCCGAACCAAACCAACAGGCTCGATCGCCCCCTCATAATGACTACGGTAAAGAAAACCTCCAACAGGTACATTCTGCCGGGCTACACCCTCATAAACACTAGCGGCGAATTTTTCGAAATCCTCTTGCCGCGTGGTTTTACTAAATCGTTGTGCGAGTGCATAAACTGCCCGATCAAATACCGGTGCGTTTTCTGCAAGTGCAGGAACCGGAGTTGACTCACTTTCACTCGTTGTAAAGGTGCGTTTTAACCAACGCAGCACCCGCGAGGGTGCCAAACCTTTCAAATCAACATCCATAATCGGACTATCCCTAACCATTCTATAAAAGTTCAACCCATCAATATTTCCCGCCGGGTCCGGATTAACCCAACGCTGTAACCACGGCATGTAATACCTAAAGCCGTCCTGAATTCATAGAATAAGCGCAACGCTTGAAACGAGAGGCAGAGAGCCAGCCACCGGTAGAATCCAGGCTCTCACACCGAAGGATTCAAGCGCAGATGACTACGCATTACCGGCAGCTGACTCAGG